>CAZXSG010000427.1:0-4698 GCA_964643185.1 uncultured Holophagales bacterium | reverse complement strand
CTTCGTTCTGGCGGTGCTCGCTTCCCCGGCCGTCGCCGAGACCCGGAGCTCGGGCATCTGGGTGCGCTATCCGCTGCCGGGCGCCGAGGTGAAGTCCCTCACATCCGACCCTTCCGTTCCGGGCGCGTTCTATCTGGGCACGGCGCAGGGCGGCATCTACCGCTCGGTGGACGAGGGCCGGTCCTGGACGGCGCCCGCGGGCGGCGTCCTCTTCCCGGGCTATTCGGTGACGGCGCTCGTGATCGACCCGCTCCGCGCGAACACGGTGTGGGCCGGCCTCACTGGACACATGAAGGGCGGCATCCTGGCCCGCTCCGACGATCGCGGTCGCACGTTCTTCGAGGTGAAGCGCTGGGACACGCTGGCCGCCTCGCGCGTGGTGGCGGTGACGGTGAAGTCGGGCCGGCGGCTCCTGGCCGTGGGCGGCGACTACGCCGTCGAGATCAGCGAGAACGACGGCGATACCTGGCGCGTCACGCAGCTGCCGCTGGATCCGGGGAGCGGTGTGTCGTACCTGCAGTTCCATCCCGACGAACCGTCGACGCTGCTCGCGGGGTCTTTCCGGCATCCGTTTCGCACGACGGACCTCGGCCGCACCTGGCGGCGCATCTCGAACGGAATGATCGAGGACACGCAGGTCTTCTTCATGGACATGGCCGCCGGAAACCCGAACGATATGTGGGCGGGCACGTGCGGCTGGGTCTATCGCACGCTGGACGGCGGACAGAGTTGGACGCGCTACCGCGAAGGGCTCGCGGATCGCCGCACGCACGTGGTGCGGCACGATCCCGCGACGCCGAACCGCATGCTCGCGGGCACCACGGGCGGGCTCTTCGAATCGCGCGACGCGGGCCGCACGTTCCGCCGGATCACGGGCGAGATCGTGGTGAACACGCTCACGTTCGATCCGAGGAACCCCAAGCGGCTGCTCGTGGGCACGGAGGCGCTGGGCGTGATGCGCAGCGAGGACGGCGGCCTCACGTTCGAGGAGTCGAACGGCGGGCTCGCCGAGGCGCGGGTCGCGGCCGTGGCGACGACGGCCAGCGGCCGCGTCGTGGTGGCCCGCTCGGCCGATGGCGTGAGCGGCGGCCTCTTCACGCTCGACGTCGCGTCGGGGCTGCTCAAGCGCCTCCCGCAGACGCCGCCGGCGACAGTCGTCGCGCTCTTCGCGTCGGGTGAGCGGATCCTCGCGGGCACGCCCGACGGCGCGTTCGTGGCCGAGGCTGTCGGCGCGCCGTTCGTTCCCGCGCTGCCCGGCCGGCACGTGCACGACTTCGCCACCGAGCCTTCCGGCCGCATCGTCGCGGCCACGGACGCTGGCGTCTTCGAGACGCGCGACGGCGGCCGCACCTACGCGCGGATGGGATACCTCACGCGTCCCGTCTCGACCGTGCGGCGCGCGCGGTTCCCCCAGGCGGGAGCGCTCGCGACGTTCTCGGCGGAATCGGCGACGCAGACCCTGTGGTGGGACGGTCGCGACTGGGTTTCGCAGGCCGTTCGTATGGCCCCGAGCGCCAAGCTTTCGGGCGGCTTCGGACGCCCCGCGGCGACGGTGCGGATGGCGCCGGATCCTCTGGGGGTCAGCGTCGACGACGCGCGCGGTGTGCTCACGTTCCGTCCCGAGGACGAGGCCGGTGGCGCGCAGGCGTTCGTGTATCCCGAGCGCGGCATCACGGTGAGTGGCTGGGCAGGCGATCCGCGGCGGGAAACGGGGCTCTACGTCGCGACAATGGGTCGCGGTCTCTTCCGCTACGTGGGGGAGAAGTGGGCGGCACTGGTCGTGACTCCGCCTCCGTCCGCGGCTCCGTCCGTCCCGGGCGCCGCTCCGGCGGCGGCGGGTGCGCCACCAGTCGCGTCCGGCACGAACTGAGACCGGTCCCGGCTGGGCGGCTCGGCCTTCCTCTCAGCCAGGTCCCGCAGCCCGGGGGTATTCTTCAAAAGTGACTGACGTTCTCGTCCGAATCAAGCGAGCGGTGCTGGCGGGTCACTACGGTTTCAGCCACAAGGTATACGACGAGATGGAGGCAGACGGGCTCACCGAGCTCGATGTTGCGGAGTCCATTCTCAACGCCGTAGCCATCTATAAGCGCATCCGATCCCAAAGCCCCAACCGGGCGGCTCGGGTCGAATACCTATACATCATCCAGGCCACGAATCTCGAAGGCCTGATGGTTTACACGAAGGGTAAACTCAGCGCTGATGCTGGCGAAGACCACTTCTACTTCCTCATCTCCTCGAAGAAGGCGCTCTAAGACCCCAACGGCCGGGTTCTTGATACGCGTCTGCCCCACCTGCGGGAGCCGCGCCATCCGCGAGGTCCTCGAGGATTGGACCAGCGTCTTCGAAGGGTCGACCTACACGGTGCGCGACCTTCGCTACTTCGTATGCCCGAGTTGTGACGAGCGGGTCTATCCGCCAGAGTCCATTCGGCGCATGCAGGCGGCCTCGCCTGCCTACGCCGCGCGCCGCCCCAAGCGCAGAGATTCCGGCCAGAAAGCACCGACCCTTCGCGGCGCCGTGCCGGTTGCGGCGACCGAGACGAGACGCTCAAGAACGACCTGAGGGCGACCCTTCAGGGACGACCGGGCGGGCGCTCGACGTCGCCTCGAAGAAGACGATCGCGTCGTAGCGGTCCAGGACGGAATGCCGCGACCAAGAGCGATCCGGGTGGCGTGGGTCGAAGACCGCGCCGATGCTTCGCGTCGCGCGGTGGAGAGCGAGCCACTTCGCTGCGTCAGAGCCCAGGGGGATCCGCCGGAGGTCGAGAACGAAGAGCGGGTATCCGACTTTTCGAAGGCCCCATTCGAGGCTCCCTCGAAACGCCGGCTCGACGGCGAACTCGGCGACAGGGCGGTCCAGCCCAGCAAGCGCTCGAAAGCGCCCGTGGTCGAAAGCGAATCCGAGAACGACCAGATCCGCACCGAGGGCGCGTCTCAGGTGAACGCCCATCGGTATGACCTTCTCATAGCCGCCGAACGCGACGTGGCCGTTGTGGGCCCAGAGGACCATTCTGGCCGAGGGTCCCCCCTGCTCGAGAACCCAGAGGGCGTTCTCGGCCATGGCTCGATCTCGAACGTTCAGGGCCTTCCCGAGGTTCTGGCTTTCGTCACGGAACATTTCCTCGTATTGGACCAGTGCTCGGGCGTGCTGGCGGATCTCCGCCCACTCCCTCTCTGACGAGGACGCCACGAACCTCGTCCTGTCCTTGTCGAGTCGATCGACCACTCTCGTCACGACCCTCTTCAATGCCTGCCGTTCAGTCTCTCCGGACGGGCCTGCTTCACGCGGTTCGAGGAGCATCGGAAGAACCGCGTCCAACTCCGCACACTCGGCCGGGTCCCACTTCTGCAGGTACGAGGCCACCGCCCGCGCTGAAGCCTGTGGAGACTGCATGTCGAAGCCCGTGAATTTCACCTTGCGGACGTGAAGCGGATCGGCGTTCCACTGACGCATCCACTGAATCATCTCCAGAACTTCCTCGGTGTACCACGTCCAAAATCCGAGCCCGGCCAATGCTCGTCGCGGGTCTCCGCGACCATTCAGGACGTAGTCGTTCACGGCGAGGCACTCGGGCGCGTTCGCTTCGATCGCGAAGACTTCAAAGCCCATTTCGGCCACCAGGAACTCGAGCATGCGGTGCTTCAGCTGAAAGAACTCGCGGGTTCCGTGAGTCGCCTCTCCGAGAGCCACGACGCGCGCGTCGCCGATCACCTGCCTCAGCGCGCGCATGTTGTCGAAGCCATGACCTGCTTCGGGCGTGACCAGCGGGATCGAGGCCTCCCTGAGCTCTCGAATCGTCGAGGGGGACAGTGGTAACGCGAGCCTGGCCACGTACAGGAAGGCAACGAGCGCGACGCAAGAGAGAAAGACGGTCGTCCCAGCAAGAAGCCGAAGGAGGGATCGTTTTCTCATGGCACCGCGAGTCACAACCGAGAAGCGTCTACCCCTCGAAGCCGACCTTCTTGTGGCCGCCGTCGCAGTAGGGCTTGTTCTGGGACGTACCGCAGCGACAAAACGCCGTGACCTTGTGCTTCTTCGTCTCGTTCCCGGCGGCGTCCTTGATGGTCAGGTTGCCGTAGACGAGGAGCGGGCCCTTCGGTGAGACCTCGACGATCGTATCGGCCGTGACCTCCGGGGCCTTGCCCGCCTCGGCGGCTTCGGAGTTGCGGAACCACGTGAGCGCGCCAGACGGACACTGGTCGACCTGCGCGGTGATCTCCGCGGTCGACGCCGCGAGGGGATCGACCCAGGGCCGCCGGCCCGGATCGAACACCGCGGGCAGGCCACGGAAACAGACGGTCGAATGCACGCAGATGTGGGGCTGCCACACCACGGTGACCTCGCCGTTCGAGTACTTCTTCGTGATCTTCCGCGCGGGCGTCTCGCTCATGGTTCCTCCGTCAACCGGGACTGGATATCGATGGCACCCGTGAGCAGCTTGTGGACGGGACACGAGTTCGCGATCTCGAGGAGCCGCTCTCTCTGCGTGGCGTCCAGGTCGCCGTGGAGCGTGATGCGGCGGTCTATCCTGCGCGCCTCGCCTTCCGTCACCAGCGCGAGATCCACGTCCAGCCCCGCCAGCGGCCAGCTCTTGCGGCTCGCGTACATGCGGAGCGTGATGCTCGTGCAGGCGCCGAGCGACGCGAGGAGGAACTCGTACGGGGCTGGACCGGCGTCGGTGCCGCCGAGCTTCATGGG
>CAZXSG010000426.1:3485-4699 GCA_964643185.1 uncultured Holophagales bacterium | reverse complement strand
GGAAAGGGGCCGTCGCCGCCAATGACGCGCGGTCCGAAGTACTCGGCGAGACCGGGGAACTGGAGCAGGGGGCCTGGTGACTGGTTCACTGGTGCGGAGTCGAGCGCCACAACTTCCAGCGAAAGCGGCCCCAGCAGAATCAAAGGGAGTACGGGAGGAAGTCTCGTTCGTCCTCCCGCTCGCCTACGCCTTGCCCTTCTTCGGGCTCACGTGCTCGTTCAGCTTGAGCTCCCGCAGCGCCACCTGCGTTTCATCCAACGTCGCCTGCAGCATCCCGTCCGGCGCGCCCACTTCGACGGTGACGCTGATGCGAAGGCTGCCGCCCGTTGCGAACTTCGCGAGCACCTTCGTGTAGAAGTTCATCCACTTCGCGGCAGGGACATCGCCGGACCATGTGAAGCCCAGCGAAAGCTGCTACCCGACGGTGGGATCTGGGTCCTCAGCGTCGATGCGTGGAGCGGTTCGTGGCTTCTCTGAATCGGCCGCCAGCGATGGCGGAGGAGGCGGTGGCGGTGGCGGTCCCACGACGTAGGCCTGAGCCTGCGCCTTCTGAATCAAGTAGACGTCATCCGAGATCTCGACCTCGCTGGCGGGCAGGGACTTCTTGAAAATGAAGGGGTCGTACGTGCCGTCCGCCGCCTTCCCCACATAGGCGAAGTGATGCCCATCAAGGCCCTTGGAGATCGTCTCCTTCACGGCGTCGGCGTTGAGCAGACGCGGGAACTTGGGTGATGCGAAGAACGCGTCTCGGACCGCCTTCGTACTCCACTCGGGGAGCGCGGGCGGCCAGTAGCGCGTCAGGAACGTCGGCGCCACGTTCGGCACCAAGAGGTCATCCTGCTTTAGCCGGTTCAGGATCAGCTCCACGAGGGACGAAGCGGCGCTCGAGTGCACGAGCCCCAAGTCGATCCGTCGGAGCTGGTTGTCGTCCCCGAGGAGGAAGAGGTTCTTGTAAGCGCGCCAGACCGCATCGCGCAGGTCGCGCTCTGCCCGCTTCACGCTCTCCGCGAGCTGGCGCTTCTGAGACTCGTCGAGCTTGAGGTCGGGATCCTGCTCGATGTCGTGCCAGGCGAGGAACTTGCGCGCCTCATCGCCGATCGCGCCCCCGTCCTCCGGCACCCCCCAGATAAGGGCCACCCTGAGCGTCCGCGCCCGCCGCCCGGCCGCGGTCGTCCGCAGCGCCCAGCCCCTCCCCGCGGCCCGGTCCCGTCCGC
>CAZXSG010000426.1:0-3475 GCA_964643185.1 uncultured Holophagales bacterium | reverse complement strand
CTGCCCGGCCTCGGTCGTCATCGACTCCATGGCCTTCATCGTGGCTGGGTCCTTAGCGGACATGTCGGGTGGGAGGATCACCAGCCGGAGGACCGGACGGTCTGGGATCTGCCCGCTCGTCTGCGGGAAGTAGACGCGCTCAATTTCGCTCTTAGAAGCGAACGCCTTCTGGACCTCCAACCGGACACACTCCTCTGCAGCCTTGCCGTCGATCGCGGCCCGTCGATCCGCCAGGAGCTTGTTGAGGTTCGGATAGAAGCTGAAGCGGTAGCTGTTCTTATCCGCTCCGAGGAAATAGCAGCTCTCCACGAGCGCATCCAGGCACTGCTCGACGTTCCCGATGTCCAGGCCGGGCTCGGCGACGGCGAGCCGTACCTCCGGCAGCGTGGCCTTCCCGCGCTGCTGCCCCCCGTTCGACTCGAAGAGGATCGACGTGGCGATCTTCCGGTGGAGCCGCGCTTTCTTCACGACGGGGGTCGCTTCTGCGTCCAAACGGAGGGCGTGCGCCTGCTCCTTGCCGACGATGTCCGTGGTTACCGCCCCCTCGAGCCGGGACTCCCCCAGCTGCTCGAAGACCGCTGCACGGAACAGGGCATCCTCGAGAGGAGCCGTTCCCAGCGTAATAAGCGGGTCCTTGTGCGCGCCCTTGAAGCCCTCGCTGTACGCCTTCGACACCCAGAGGGCGAGGAGCCGCAGCACACCGCGTGTCTGCTGGAACCGTGGGAGCGCCTGCCACTTCCGTTCGAAGACCGACAGGACGGACGGGTGGAACGGGTAGCTCGCCCGCAGCGCCTCCCGGGCGTTCTCAGCGGGGAACGTGCTCGGGAGCTGCTGCTTGTTCGCCTTGAACCAGTTGTCGAACTCCTCGACGGTCTCGTTCGCCTCACTTGGAAGGCCGCCCCACTCGAACAGGCGGCGCCGGATGATCTCGGATGTCTCGGTCTCGGCCGACATGATCATCGCCTTGCCCAGCCGATCCAAGAGCTTCTTGAACCGCTCGAAGTCCGACTGATCCTCTGCCGACATCTCGAGCTCGGACGCCGGGATCGAGACTGCCAGGACGATATTGTCCCGCCCTCGCGCCGTCTCGGACAGGTTTTGGAGGAAGTTGTAGAGCTGCGATGACAGCCCCGACTTCCGGTTGGGGCTCACGTAGTTCACCGGCTCGTCGAAGAGCAGCAGGACTGGCCGGTCGGACCGGAGGATCTGCGACACAACGTCGCCCCCCGGCGCCGTCTGCGACTCGTCGTGCTCCTTCACGAGGCTGAAGCCCTCGAGCCCCCCAAGCTGGAACGCGACCTCACCCCATGGCGTCTTTCGGAGCGGCGTCCCGTCGTTCCCGCCTCTGCCCGTCACCGAGTCGAACTCCGTGCCGACGAAGACCGCGGTTGCCGCGGCAGGGACGCCAGTTTGCCCGGCATCGGCCAGCAGCGTCTGCACGCCCTTCCACCCCGTGATGGCCTTCCCCCCACGGGCGAGGTGGTAGAGAAGCGTGAGCGCGTGCGTCTTCCCGCCGCCGAACTGCGTCGAGAGGTTGAACACCGCGGACGTCTCGACCTTCAATCCATTGAGGCGGCGGACGACCTGCACCGCAAGGTCGCGCAGGGTCTTCGTCAGGTAGGTCCGCTCGAAGAACTCCGAGGGGTTCTGGTAGACGATGGGGGCGCGGCCGTCCCGGACGTGATCCAGGTGGACGGCGAACTCGGAGGCGTCCAGCGGGCGGCCGTCGCGTAAATCCTCGCGTGGGGTGATGAGTTTGTACCAGGGTTTCATACGTCTCTCGCCTCTCCCATATTGAGCGTCATCAGAAACCGAGGCCCTTCTTCCGGACGAGCACCCCGTCGACCCAGCGCTTCTCATCGCAGCCTGCCGGGTAGAGGGCCGAGAGCGCCTGTGCCAGCTTCCAAAAGGACGCCTGACGCCCGGCCCCCTCCTCGACGAGGAAACGCTTCAGCGCCTCGCTGCGTCCCGTCCCGAACAGAAGCATGGCTTGGTGGACGCGATCGAGCGCCGTCTTCCCGGCCGTCGGAGCCCCGGACGCATCCCATCCCTGCTCCTCCGCCGCGCTCTCGATCTCCTCTTCGAAGAGCTTCATCTGCTGCTTCTTCGCGGCCTTCTTCACCGAGACGGACACCGGAGCATCCGATTTCGCGAAGAGGGCGCGCGCGCGTTCCCCGACAGAAAGGAGACGCGCCTTGTCACCCTTGACCTCCACGACGCTCGTGAGGTTCTCGAGCGTCGCGCCGAGACCCTGGGCGATCTTGCGGGCGGCGTCGTACTCGAGAAAGAAACCGAGGACCTTCTCCTTCTTCTTGGAGCCGCCTTCCTCGTCATCCTCGCCCGCATCCTCCTCCGCGTCGTCGCCTGGGGCGGCGCCATCGGTCCCGGTTGGCCCAGCGAGCGTCCAGAGCCACATGGCGGTCAGCCTAGCGTCCGGTTCCAGCCCGGCCGTCTCGGGATCGCGGAAGATCATGGACAGCGCCTCCTTCGAGACCGCCGCCCACACGTGCTCGAGATACTCCTTGAGCGTCACGACCTCGCCGCTGGTCTTCTCGACCCTCGAGTACCGCGAGAAGACCTCGAGCGCGGGGCCGAGGCAAGAGAAGATCGCGTCGGCGCCAACAACGCCCTCCTCGGCCAGCCGCGGCATCCACTCGTGAATGCGCCGTGGTAGCTCACGAAGAACTTCGCGCCAGTCGCCTATGTCATCGGTTCGTACCGAACCGTCAGCGTTCTCGCGAGGGCGGCACACGATATGAATGGACGAGGCCAGGGACGCCGTTCCCATCGCATTCACGCGGCTACCCATCTCTGTGTCTATGGGCCACGAGGCAGTCGCTATCCATCCAGCCTCTACCAACGCCGACAGGATTGCCTCCCAGCCAGCTGTGCTCTTGTGAGCGAATACCACTACGGCGATTCCTGAGGGTGACACGACCCTTCGTGCTTCCGTCAGCGCCTTTAGCATTTGGCTTTCGTAGAACGCTTCGTCCTTGGGAAGCCCAGTAACGGAGTAGATCCTGCTCGGATTCCAGATAGCTTCTTCATCCTTAGGAGTGAGCGCTTCGGAGAAGAGACTGGCCTCATCCTTGAGCAGGCAGCGTTTTAGCCAGACGTAGAAGAAGTCGGAGAGGTCCGAATATGGAACCGAATCGTAGTAGGGCGGGTCAGTAATGACCGCAGCAGCAGAATCGTCTGGGAGCGGATGTTTGGCAGCATTTCCGAGAACGCACGTCGCGTTTCCTTCCATTTCGCACGAAACGTTCTCGATTGAATACGCCGTTCGTTCATACATGCTCTCCCATGATCCACTAGAGTGACTGAGAATCGCGGTCTCGCAAAAGTCCCAGACTATTGGAATCGCCTGTCTCGCGAATAGGTTTACGGGGCACTCAGCGTCCTGCTTCCATCGGGTACAAGAATTTCCGAGATCTGCCGCACGTGACAATGAGAGCGCCAGGCTCGTTCTAACGGC
>CAZXSG010000425.1:0-4728 GCA_964643185.1 uncultured Holophagales bacterium | reverse complement strand
GGGTGGGGAGGGCAGGCCCTCCGCGGGGCCCAGGCGGGCGTGCGGGTTCTTCTTCGAGCCCCCGGCGATCGCGGCGATCGCGGCCGTGCGAGCCGAGGCCGGATCCGCCAGCTTCCCGCCGCGGAGCTGGGTGGCCTCGACGATCTCCCACCACCAGCGCTCGGGATCGATCTTCGCGAGCGCATCGAGCTTGGCGACGGCGGTCTTCGCGTCCCCCTTCTCGAGCGCGGCGTCGGCCTCGTCGCGCAGGCGCCAGCCCTCCTTCGTGGTCTCGGCTTTGAGAGGCGCGAGGCTTTCGACGTGACGGCCGTCGAGCACCGCTTCGAGCGCGCCCTCGAAGCCCTCGTAGAAGGGCTGTCCCCACCACGCGACGCGGCCCTCGCGGTCCACCAGGAACACCCAGGGCAGGCCCGACCCTCGGGCCGCGCGCACCCACCGGTCGTAGGCGTCGGGAGACTTCCGGTAGGCGACCGGAAACGGCAGGCCCTTCTCCTTCACGAACGCCGCGATCGCACGACCGTCGTCCGTCTCCGCGCCGGCGACCCCCACCACCTGCAACCCGCGCGCGGCATAGCGCTTCGACAGCTCGGACACGTGAGGAAGGCTCTTGCGGCAGGGCGCGCACCAGGTGGCGAAATGCTCCACCAGTGTCACCTTGCCCTTGCCGAAGCCGGCGAACTTCGCCGTTCCGATCCAACGATCCGCAGGTAACGGCGGAGCCGGGTCGCCGCGCCGGAGTGGCGCGATCCGCTTCTCGAACGTCGGGGGATTCTCGTAGACGTTCAATGGAGGCGCAGCGATCAGCTGGTGCGTAGCCCGGAACGGGCAGAGCCACAGGAGCAAGGTCGAGACGCTCAGCAACAGGGCGGAGATCCAGAAACGGTGGAACGGCATGGCACTCACGGTACCGCGCGCAGCACGTCTCGTGCCGGGTTCAGCGCGCCGAAGGCGTTTCCCGGCCCGGAGGGCTGAACAGATTCAGCGCGCCGGAGGCGCTTCCCGGCCCGTAGGGCTGAACAGATTCACCGCGCGCGGAACACGAGCTTCGGAGCCCCCAGCTCAAGGGGTGCCTCGAGGACGAGTTCCGTGAGCCGCGCGCCCGTGACGACGGTCAGCGCGCCGGCGACGGCGTGTTGCGCGATCACCAGACGGGCGATCTCCCTCGCGTCCTCCGCCGAGAGAAGGGCGGGCCGGAAGGCGGACGCCGGTGGCTCGGGACCCGATGGATGCGCCGAGCCCCGGGGAGCGAGCGACGGAAAATCCTGGTAGACCGGCGAGGCCTCCGCGCCGTCGGCCTCGAGGAATGCGGGAACGTCGAGGCCCGGGACGCCGCTCTCGGCGCGGCGACCGCCGAGGCGCTCGGTCACCGCGCTCACGGAATCGAGCCCGGCTCCGTCGCGAGGGTCCGTGAGGACGAACGGGAAGCGCCACACGGGAACGAGGCCGGTGTCCGGCTCGCCAGGCTGGAGATCCACCTCACGGGGGAGCCGTTCGAGCGCGCTCTCCGAGGCCGCGGTGACGGCGCCGCACGTCGCGCAGACCCGTGCGCAGAACGGGCGTGACAAGGGCAGCGCGGCGCGGCATCCGAGGCACCGCATCGACTCGAGATGCACCGCGCCCGGGACTTCGGGCGCCTCCGGTCGCTCGAGGCGCTCGGCGTCCGCGCCCGTCAGCCGGAGGACCGGAGCCTCGACCATTCCGTCCACGAGCAGCGCTCCTTCGGAATCCCGTCCGAGGTAGAAGGGAAAGTAGAGACGTGTGCGCGAAAGGAGCGTTGCGCGTGTGACCCGCGTGAGCGGGACGACTCCCCTCACGATGCTCTCGGTGAGGAGCCGGGACCTCAGGCTTTCGAACGTCCCTCCGGAATCGGTCCCCCGCGGGGCGGGATCGGACGCGATCACGAGCGCACCGCTCGCTTTCGCGGGGTTGAAGGGCTTCACGGCCGCGATCCAGGCGGAACGCGCCCGTTCCGGCAGGTCGAGGGAGAGCGCGACGCAGGGCGCCTGCAAGTCGGCCCGCTGCACACCCAGGCGTATGGTGTTCGACGCTCCGCCGTCCTCGAGGCCGAAGCCCAGCTCGAAGAGCCGGAAGGCCGCTTCCTCGTAGGGAACGAAGATCGGGGTGAGATCACCTTGCAGTCCTGGAAGCCGTAGGGCTGCGGCCTCCACGGGAACCAGGAACGGCACGGCAGCCGTGCGGGGCCCGTCGTGCAGGGCGAGCAGCGCGGCCTCGCAGAACGGGCACCGGAAGGCGCTCGAGATCTCGCGCAGCGAGATCCCGCCCCCGCATTCCGGGCACGTCGACGAGAGCCGCAACGCGGCCGAAAAGCGGCGTTCCTTCAGAGATCCTCCGGTGCGGCAGTCTTCACGGTGCCCATGATCGCCCAACGACGTACGTCGGGCTTGACGACCGCCGCGAGGAGGTCCAGCGTTTCCTCATGTCCCGCCCGGCATTGTCGACGGTTTCCTCCCTCGGGCTCTCGCTCCTTCTCGTGAGCGCGTCCTGCGGTCCGATTCACGATGGCCCCCAGCTTCGCGAGACACCGAGGGGGCTCGCCTACACGACGAGCATGAGCTCCGCGCGCACGCCGCTCAGGACGCGTGAGCAGATCCGGCAGATCACCTACTGGGAGGAGCCCCGATCGATGGGCCGGCAGAGCGTCCTGATCGTGGAGTACGCGGGCGAGGCGACACTGCAGGAGGGCGAGGCCGCGCGCGACGACTACGCGAGTCGATACGGCAAGAACGGCGAGGTGGGGCCGGCCGCAAGGCTCGAGGTGGAGGGCCGGACGGCGATCACGTGGCTGGAGACCTCGTGGTCCAAGCCAGGGTCGACTCGCGAGGAGGACGTCTCGGGCCGGATTCTCTGGGCCGTTCTTCCCTGGGACGGAAAGACCTACGGACTCGAGCTCGTCTCGATGGGCGATGCGCTGATGTCCGAGCAGGAGCTCCGCGAGAGGCTGCAGACCTTCACGGTGCACGACGCGGAACGCGCCACCGGTCGCAACTATCTGGTTCTCGGTCTCCTCGTCCTGGCGGGGGTGGGTGCCGACCTGGTGAGGCGGGTCCGCGGAACGCCCTAGACGGAGACAGCGTGGGCCTCACAGCAGCTTCACGAGGCCGGCGAGGAGGAGGGTGAGCCCGATGAGCGCGCCCACCACGAGGTGCGGCGTCTCTTTCAGCACGCTCACGGCGCGGTCGAACGGCCTGCCGGGTCGCAGGGGAGACCCGGCTGCGACGGCTGCCCCCACAGGCTGCGTGATCGCGGCTCTCCTGGCCGGATCCGGGCGGACCGCCGGAGCCTCCCGGGCGGGGCGTGGGGGCCCGGCCGGTACGGCTCGAGTCGCCGCAACGACAGCGGCCGGCAGAGGAGAGGCCGGCGCGACGGCTTGGGGAGTCCCGGGCCGGGCCACGAGGCTCGCGATCTGGCCGCCGAGGTACGGGTCCTCGAGCGGAATCTCCTTGAGCCGGTTGAAGAGCCGCATCATCCGCAAGAAGTCGCGATCGATCTTGGCGGCCTTCGCCAGACGAAGAAGAGCCGTCACGTCGTCCGGATCCTCCACGAGGCGTGCCGCGGCCTCGGCCGTGTGGGCCTTCGGGGCCCTGCGCTCCACCCGATAGCCCGAGGCCGTCGAAAGCGTCGCGAGCAGGCGCCGGGCCTCTTCGTTCGAGGGCTCGTGAGCGACGGCGAGCACCGCCTCCCACAGGGGTATCTCGACCGCGACGGCTCCTTCCGCAGCGAACGAACGGGCCCTTGCGAGATGCCGCGCGGCGGCGTTTCTCGAACGCGAAAGAGCGCTTCCCGCGGGGTCTGCGAGATACCCCGCGAGGTCGGGCGGTTCGTCGAGCCGGGCGAGCTCTTGCGCCACGAGGCCCACCGCGTCGGCGGCCGATGCCGGGCGGTGGAAACGGTCCTTCGCGAGCAGCCGATCGACGAACCGCTCCACGCCGGCCGGGATACAGGCGTCCCGCTCGCCCAGTGGCGGAAGCGCGAGATCGAGGATCCGCCGCATCGTGTTGGCCGGAACGTCGGCAAGCCAGGGGTTCCCGCCCGCGAGCATCTCGTAGAGCATCGTGCCCACGGAGAAGAGATCGCTCGTGCCGTCGAGCGGCCGGCCCAGCGCCTGCTCGGGCGACATGTAGGCCGGCGTTCCGACGACGCTGCCCGTGGCCGTCAGCGCGGTTTGATGGCTGGCCTTGGCGACCCCGAAGTCCGCGACCTTCACGCGGCCGTCGCGCATCAGGAGAACGTTGTGGGGCTTCATGTCCCGATGCAGAACCTGTTGCGCCTGGGCCGCGGCGAGACCTCGGAGCGCCTCGTGCACCAGGAACAGCGCCACGCTCACGGGCAGGCGCGGCGTGCGATCCAGCAGATCCCGCACAGAGCCGTCCGCGAGCTCGGTGACCAGGAAGAGCTCTCCGGGGCGCGTCGAGACGTCGAGGACGGCGAGAACGTTCTCGTGTTGCAGCCGCGACTGGATCTCGGCTTCGTGCCGAAATCGCGAGAGCTCGTCCTCGTTTCGCGAGACGACGTGCTTGAGGGCCACGAGATCGCCCGTCGCGAGGGAGCGTGCGCGGAACACCGATCCGCTTCCGCCGGCGCCGATCTCGGCGAGAAGCTCGTAGCCCGAGACGGGAGGTGCGGAGGCCAGGCTCACGGGAGCGTCCCGCCGGTGACGGGCCTCGTCAGCGGCTCTTCCACACGACGTCGTCGTCATCTCCGGCCCGG
>CAZXSG010000424.1:3525-4734 GCA_964643185.1 uncultured Holophagales bacterium | reverse complement strand
GCGTCGAGCCGGGGGCCGGAGCCGCCGCCAGCTTTCCCGACACCCAGTACCGCAGCGCGGGGGCCGAGATCGCGCCCAACGCCGCCGAAGTCTGGGAGCGGGCCGACATCGTCGCGAAGGTGCGCAGCCCGGAGGCGATTCCCGGAGACGGGCACGAGGCCGAACGGATCAAGGAGGGCGGCGCGGTCGTCTCCTTCTTCTTCCCGGCCCAGAACCGCGACACGCTCGAGCGGCTGAAAGCGCGCAAGGCCACGGTGCTCGCCGTGGACTGCATTCCGCGCATCAGCCGGGCCCAGAAGGTCGACGCGCTCTCCTCGATGGCCAACATCGCGGGCTATCGCGCGGTCGTCGAGGCGGCCACCCGCTTCGGCAGCTTCTTCACGGGCCAGATGACCGCCGCCGGCAAGGTCCCGCCGGCCAAGGTGCTCATCGTGGGCGCCGGCGTCGCGGGCCTCGCTGCGGTCGCGGCCGCCCGCGGTCTGGGCGCCATCGTGAGGGCCTTCGACACGCGGCCGCAGGTGCGCGAGCAGGTCGAGAGCCTCGGCGGCGAGTTTCTCGAGGTGAAGATCCAGGAGGACGGCGAGGGCGGCGGCGGCTACGCCAAGGAGATGTCCCCGGCCTTCATCGAGGCCGAGATGGCGCTCTTCATGGCTCAGGCGGCCGAGGTCAACATCGTCATCACCACCGCGCTCATTCCCGGTAAGCCCGCGCCGAAGCTCTGGACCAAGGAGATGGTCGCGGCCATGAAGCCGGGCTCGGTCATCGTCGACCTCGCGGCCGAGCAGGGCGGCAACTGCGAGCTCACGAAGCCGGGCGAGGTCGTCTCCGCGTTCGGCGTCACGATCATCGGCTACGCCGACATGCCGAGCCGCATGGCGAACGTCGCCTCAGACCTCTACGGCACGAACCTCTACCACCTCCTCAACGAGATGGGTGGGGCCAAGGGCTTCAAGATCGACATCGGAAACGACATCGTCCGCGGCGCGCTCATCGCGCACGAGGGCGAGATCACCTGGCCACCGCCTCCGCCGAAGAAGGTGGAGCCCGAGGTGAAGATCTCGCGGGAAGGCGAAGAGCCGCCGGGTCCGGCCAAGACCACGGAGATCGTCGCCGCCGTGCCGGCTCCGGCCGTGCTCGTGCCGGCGCTCAAGCCCCCCACGAAGGAAGGCGGGGCCATCGCCGCGGTGGTGGGGCTCATCGTGGCCGCGT
>CAZXSG010000424.1:0-3515 GCA_964643185.1 uncultured Holophagales bacterium | reverse complement strand
GTCGATGCCCACGAATGGTGTGATCCAATGTCCGCCGACGGCCTTCCTCCAGCCCTTCACGGTTTTCATCCTGGCGCTCTTCATCGGCTGGCAGGTCGTGTGGAACGTGACCCCGGCCCTCCACACGCCCCTCATGTCGGTGACCAACGCGATCTCGGGCGTCATCGTCGTGGGCGGGCTCCTCGGAGGCCGCGGTCCCGTTACGACGGCACTCCTCGTGGCCGCCTGCGCCACGCTCTTCGCGACCATCAACATCGCCGGCGGCTTCCTCGTGACACGCCGCATGCTCGCCATGTTCCACAAGTGAGGACGGAGCAGAGATGACCACTTCCGCCGTCCTCGTGGGGTTTGCCTATCTCGCCGCCGCGGTGCTCTTCATCCTCTCGCTCCGCGGTCTCTCCAGCCAGACGACGTCGCGCCGCGGCAACGTCTACGGCATCTTCGGCATGGCGATCGCCGTCGTCGCCACGCTCACACTGCCCGGCCCGGTTCCGAACGGGCTCATCATCGGCGCGATCGGAATCGGTGCCGTCATCGGCGCGATGATGGCCGCGCGCGTCGGCATGACGCAGATGCCCGAGCTCGTGGCGCTGCTCCACAGCTTCGTGGGTCTCGCGGCCGTCCTCGTGGGCTACGCGCACGATCTGTCGCACGGGGCCCACGGCGGCACGGTGACGCGCGTCGAGGTGTATCTCGACGTCCTCATCGGCGCTCTCACGTTCACGGGCTCGGTGATCGCGTTCCTCAAGCTCAAGGGCTCGATCTCGGGGCGCCCGCTGCTCCTCCCGGGGCGCCACCTCCTGAACCTCACGCTCCTTCTGGGCTCGATTGCCTGCGGAGTTCTCTACGCAGGCTCCGGGCACGTGTTCGTCGCGCTCCTCGCGGGCACGGCGCTCGCCGGAATCCTGGGCATGCATCTCGTGGCCGGCATCGGCGGCGCCGACATGCCCGTCGTCGTGTCGATGCTGAACAGCTACTCCGGCTGGACGGCCTCGGCCGCCGGTTTCATGCTCGGCAACGACCTTCTCATCGTCACGGGCGCGCTCGTGGGCTCCTCGGGCGCGATCCTGAGCGCGATCATGTGCCGCGCGATGAACCGTTCCATCTGGAACGTCATCTTCGGCGGCTTCGGGGCCGAGAGCGGCACCGCGCCGCCTCAGGTTCCGGGCGAGCAGGGCGAAGTTTCGGAGATCGACGCCGTGACGCTCGCGGCAGCGCTGAAAGCTGCCAAGAGCGTCGTCATCGTGCCGGGCTACGGTATGGCGGTTTCCCGCGCGCAGCACCGCGTGCGGGAGCTCTCGGACATCCTCCGCGGCATGGGCGTGCAGGTGCGCTTCGCGATCCATCCGGTCGCGGGACGTCTGCCCGGCCACATGAACGTCCTGCTCGCCGAAGCCAACGTCCCGTACGACATCGTCCTCGAGATGGACGAGATCAACGCGGACTTCCCGACGACGGACGTCGCGATCGTCATCGGCGCGAACGACATCGTGAACCCGGGCGCCGAGGACGATCCGTCGAGCCCCATCCACGGCATGCCGGTCCTGCAGGTGTGGAAGTCCAAGCTCGTGGTCGTGAACAAGCGCAGCCGCGCGACGGGCTACGCCGGCGTCGACAACCCCCTCTTCTACAAACCCGTGACGAAGATGCTGTTCGGCGATTCGCGGGAGGCCATGGAGAAGGTCGTCGCGGCGCTCAAGCCGAGATAGCGGTTTTACCTGTCTTTGGGAGCGGGCTCTCCGGAAGCGGCCTAACTTGGTCGTCGAAGGAGAGCCCCATGAATTTCCGCTCGACCTGTCTTCCCCTTTTCCTCTCGGGAGTCGCACTCGCAGCGAACCCAGACGGTCTCGTACGGGTCGCCGTGCATGGAAATCCGGTCGACGCGCAGAAGGCGCGCGCGGAGCTCCGGGCGATGGGTCCCTCCGGCCTCGAGGCGCTCTTCATCGCGCACGCAGATGCCGTCGCGAACCTGCGCCGGGCAGCGGCCGAGGGGCGCGAGCCTGAGCCGTCCGCCAAGTTGCAGGCGGCGGCGATCGACGCGGTCGCCCGGCAGAAGGACGCGTCCTTCTCTCGTCTCTACTGGTACACGAGCCTCGACGAGGCCCTCGCGGCGGCGACGGCGACGTCCCGGCCGATCCTCTCCCTGCGCCTTCTCGGGGATCTCGGCGAGGACCTCTCCTGCGCGAACAGCCGCTTCTTCCGCACCGCGCTCTACGCGAACACCGAGGTGTCCAAGGCCCTGCGCGAGGGCTTCGTCCTCCACTGGGAGAGCGTGCGTCCCGCGCCGCGCATCACCATCGACTACGGCGACGGCCGCAGGATCGAGCGCACGATCACCGGAAACAGCCTCCACTACATCCTCACCTCCCGCGGTGAGGTGGTCGATGTGCTGCCGGGCCTCTATGGACCCGCTGCCTTCCTCGCCGAGGTCAGGCGTTCGGCCGCGTTCGAACGGTCCTTACCCCGGGCCGAGGGCGAGAGGGCGCTGGCTCTCAAGAGGCACCACGCCCGCGGAATCGACAGGGGAGAACGCCGCGAGCTCCCCGACGCCCGACTCGACGAGAGCTCCCGGTCGCTCATGCGGGCGAAGTCGGAGGCGGTCTTCGGCCAGGCTTTCGAAGAGGCGGTCCTGAAGTTCGAGGAGTCCATGACGCAGGACCAGCGGCACAACGAGGTCACACTGCGGCCGCTCGTGCAGGATCTGCTGTGGCGGACGTGGCCGCGGGACCTCCGGTCGCTCACAGACCAGATCTACGCGAAGGTCTTCCGGACGCCGCGTCAGGATCCGTGGCTGGGTCTCGTACCGGCGCTGACCTATGCGGCCCTGGACGGTGAAGGCCGGCGGGGAGCGAAGGGACCCAGCGACGAGGCGCTGCGCCGCCTGCCGCTCCCCGACGGAGCGTTCGCGGGCGGACTCGCGATGACGAAGGTCCTGGTGGAGGGGCCATTGCTGAGCAGCGTCCTACGGCCCGCCGCGCCGAACACGCCCCTGCCCCCCGCAACGGGGATACCCGGCGCGGTGCCCACGACGATCTCGCCCCGATCGCGCTAGGACGTTCGATACGATCGCGCTCGCATGCGCATCGAAACGGACCTCCTGTGTCTGGGGAGCGGCCCGGCGGGGCAGAAGGCTGCCGTGCAGGCGGCCAAGCTGGGGAAGAAGGCCGTCATCGTCGAGAAGCGCCGCATCGTGGGCGGCGTCTGCCTCGACACCGGCACCATTCCGAGCAAGACGTTCCGTGAGGCCGTGCTCTTCTACGCGAGCCTCGGGGGCCGCTTCGACCGCCGCAAGGGGCCGCTCCGAATCGAGGCGCGGCCCAGCGCCGAGGACCTCCTCGGCCGCGTCCACGAGGTGATCGCCGTGGAGTCGGCCATCGTGGAAAAGCAGCTCGCGCGAAACGACGTGCTGCTCGTGCGCGGCACGGCCTCCTTCATCGACCCGCATACGGTGCAGGTGCGCAGCCCGGAACGGGCGGAGCCGCAGCAGGTGCGAAGCCCGGAACGGGCGGAGCCGC
>CAZXSG010000423.1:0-4739 GCA_964643185.1 uncultured Holophagales bacterium | reverse complement strand
CCCCCCGAAGGGAGCAGCGGGCCCGGGATCGGCGCGTCCGTGCCCACGGGCGCGGGCCGCCGCGTGACCGGGGCGCGGCCGTCGGCGCTCACGTACGTGCCATAGCCCGACGCGGTCTGGTAGCCGCTGGCCACGACGTCGTTCCCCGAGGCCGCGAGCGTGTAGATCTGGGCCGTGGTGCCGGCCAAGGTCCACGTGAGCCCGCCGTCGCGCGAGACGTGGATGCGAGTCTCACCGGTCGCGATGTCGAAGCCGGCGACGAGAAAGCCCAGTGGGCTCACCGCGAGATCGAACGGAACGAACGCGGTGGGGAGGCCGGTCTGGGCCTTCGCGAAGGAGCGGCCCCGATCCGTGCTGCGCACGACGACGAGCTCCTGCGGCGCCCGGAAGTCGCTCGGGAGCGTGGCGACGATGACGCTCCCGGAGTCCGCGAGGTGCTCCACGGTCTTTCCGTCGAGGAGCGCTCCACCCGTTCCCCACGCTGCTTGACCGGGCTCGAGCCGCGCGAGACCGTTCGGACTCGAGGTTCCAGCGACGAGCGTCCCGTTCTCGAGGACGAGAAGCGCGTCGACCCGCGATGCCGGAGGACCATTCGGCACCAGCCGGAACGTCAGGCCTCCATCCAGCGACTCCTGAACCCCGTTCGAGCTGGCGACCCGGAGCACGAGCCTCCCGTTCTCCGTTCGGATGTTGGGCGTCCGGTTCATGGGCGCATTCGGGAGCGGTGTCCACGACACACCATCGTCCGTCGACCCGTACAGTGCGCCGTACGTCTGCATGAAGACCGCCCGGCCATCCGGAGCGGCCACGAAGGCGATGCCGCTGGGAAGTTCCTCCGGGCGAACTCCCGTCGCGGCGAGGGTCCAGGTGGCGCCCGCATCCGTGCTGCGGAAGGGACCCAGGTCGGTTCCCAGAAACGCCGTTCGCGGCCCGATGCCGGAGGCGAGCACGGTATTGACCGCTGCACCCGCGGGGGTCTCGAGCGGTGGCTGGGCTCGGAAGCTCTGCCCCTCATCCGTGCTGCGCCAGACCCTCGTGCGATCCGCGACGAGGATCACATCTCCCATCAGATCCAGCGTGCGCGGACCCGGTATCCCCACCCGCACGAACGAGCGCCCGTCCTCACTTCGAGAGAGAAAGGTGCCTTCCGCCGAGGGAGAGCCGGCGAGCACGAACATGCGGCAGCCGCCCTCGACCGGGACACGCACCACGCTCCTCATGCGGGAAGCGACTCCCTCGAGAACGACGTCGTCGCCCGTCGACAGGTTGCGCGCCCCGATGGGCAAGCCGGAGTCGGAAGGCGCGGAGAGCGCGATCGTGGGCGAACCGTTGGGGCAGGGCGTTGCGTCGACGAAATTCAGGTACTCCCCGGCCTTCACGGACGGAAAGCCGTCGACGGGCTCGAGGCCTGCCCCTGAGTCCGCCTCGGGTACGAGCGCCAGGCCTCCCGATCGAATCGCGTAGAGAGCGCCCTCCGTGCCCTTCACGAAGCCGGTGACCACGCCGCCGGGCGGGCCCAGCTCTTCGGCCCGCACCGAGAAAGACAGGACGAACGCGAGAAGGGCGATCCTTCTCATCGCGCGAGCGCCAGGTTCGAGGCCTTCGCCGTGAGCTTCACCGAGCCGGGACGGTGGCGTCCCGTGACCCACACGATGCGTTGACGCTCCAGCTCCTCGCCGATCTGGAAGATCGACGACTCGAGCAGACGAATCGTGAACGCGTCCTTCGGCTCTCCCCAGCCGGACGGGCGCGCGCGGACGAGGTTGAGCACGCGGTACGGAACCTCGATCGCGGAGAGGAGACCGCGGACCCCCTCGTCGCTCAATCCGCTCGTGTCCTTCGGCTGGGGCCCGAGGAGGAGGACGACGACGCGACGGGTGACGTCGCCCGAGAGCGCGAGGCCCGAGGCGGCCACGGCCTCCCTCACGAGCGGCGGGCCGTCCTTGGCCGGTGGCGCCCCGATCGCCCACAGCACGCGGATTACGCCTGCCTCTTCGGCCCCGTAGCGCGGCGAGCCCGGAAAAACCCGATATCGGGTTCGTTCGGACGCGCTCTCGAGAGCGACGGGCACCATGACCCGGAAACGGGAGCCCTTGGGCAGCTTGGTGAGCTTCATGTCGCGGGCTGGGGGGACCCAGGACTGCCCCCAGAAGGCCTCCCCGCCGTCCAGAAGAAGTACGCGGGCGCTCCGCTCCGCGACGACGTGGACCTCGGCGGGTCCCTTCTCCCAGGCCACGACCTCGAGTGGTTTGCCTTCGGCCTCGAAGAACCCGCGGAGTGCGGCGGGTGGAGGCAGCTCACCCTTCGGCACGGTAACGAGCACGGCCGTGAGCGCGGTGTCGGCGCTGTCGCGAACACCCGTCCCTAGGAGCAGCTCGGCCCCCGCGCGCACCAGCCCCGGAAACTCGAGGGACGCGCGCACGAGCTTCGTCCCCAGGAGAGCCGTCTTCGGTAGCGGAATTCGGGTGGGGTCCGACACGTCGAGGGGCTGGCCGTCGCACGTCACGGTGAGCGTCTCCGGCTTCGCGCCCGTCACCGCCTCCCACGACAAGCGCACGGCCGGCGGATCGCCCTGCAGCAGCGCCAGGCTCGCGCTCGCCATCGGCGTCGCCCGGTTCACCCACTGCTCCGCGCGCCCCAGCTCGCGGCCGTCTGCCGCCCGCGCCACCGCGACGAGAAGCCGCGGCAGCGGGTTCACGCCGAAGTCAAGTTTGGCCTTCCACGGCGGCTTCTCCAGCGTCGCCACCACTACGTCGTCGAGCCTCAGCTCTACACGTGCGATGTCCGCAGCGGGGGCGACCTCGACCTCGCGAATGCCGAAGAAGACTCCGAGGAAGAGCGTGACGAAGCCGATCACGGCTCTTTCAGCTCCTTCGCGGGTCGCGCGAAGGACGCGATCCCGATGCGCTCGGAGAGAACGTCGCGGACGGCCGCGACGAAGCGGACCTCTCCGGGCAGGCTCACGAGCGTTCCGCGATGCGTGTAGACGCCGGCCTTCTGGGCCTGGGCGTGCTCCTCGCGCGGAATGAAGATCGTCCCGCGCTGCGGCTCGACCGAGGACCGCGCGCCCACCGCGTCGATCGCAGCGACCGTGACGTCCACCGTGGCCTGCATGCGTCCGTCCTTCTCGACGAACGTCAGATGGCGCACGGGAATCGTGAGCGCGAACGGGACCTCGCGCGGTTTCTCCGCGCTGGCATCCTCGACGCTGAGCTTCACGTCGAAGTCGGACGCGGCGCGCGGATCGAGGAGAGCCGCCTCGACGCGGTCCTTCGCGAGCTCGTCGGCGGTTCGAGCCGACCAGGATTTCCGGGCGAACACGTTGACGCCCGGCCTCTTCACCGAGACCTTCACGGAGAAGGACCCTCCCGCCGGCGGAGCTCCGGGAAGCGTCACGCCGACCGAATAGCTCTTGCGGGCGTTCTCGAGCGTCGACTCCACGGCGCTCCCGAGATCGTTCCGGTTGCCCACGAAGAAGCCGCCCGTCTCGACGGCGAGCGTCGCGAGAGGCTGGCGCGTTCCCGCGGTGCGGGCGATCTCGTCGACCGGAGACGAGTCGAGCGCCGGACCGGAGAAGACGTTGCCCTCCTTGTCGACGAAGCCCGCCGTTCCGCCGACCGCGACGTCCACCTCGCCCCTGGGCTCGAGCCCGGCCGCGTGAATCGCGTGAAACGTGATCCCGCTCTGGTTGGCCTTCCGCAGGACTTCCTGCATGCGTGGCAGCAGAGAGGGAGGCAGCGCGTCGTTCGACTGGATGTACGAACGCCGGAGCGTGTCTCCGGGAAGCAGCTCGAAACCGCTGGAGATGAACAGCAGAGTCTTGCCTCCCGGACGGCTCGCGAACCCCGAAACGGAACGGCTGAGCTCCCGCAGAAAGCCCTCGTCGCGAGCGTAGAGCTCGGCGGTCCAGGCCATGAGGGTGGCCCGTCTCTCGGCGAGGACCTTTCCTGGAATGACCCTCACGAAGGATGACTGGCCTCCCTGCAGGTCGGCCTGGATGTTTCGCTCCCGGTTGTACCAGCGGAGCCCCGCCTGGTCGGGCCGCGACTCGATCTCGTGAAGGCCCGCGAGGACCTCGGCGGTGTCGCTCGTGAACGGCACCACGGTGCGCGCCGCCTCCGCGCACACGACGAGCGACATCCGATCGTCCGGCGGAACGCGCGAGACCAAGCTCCGAACGGCGGCGAGGGCCCGCTTTCGGTCGGCCGGCTGGAGGTGCAGCTCGTCGACGAAGACCAGGATGTCTCGCCCGGCTCCCTTGGCCTCGGCTGCGGGCCGCGCGGGATCGGGCGCCTGGCCCGCGTTCGGCGGGGAGGCCTCCCCGGGTCTCGAGAAGAAGTCGATCGCGACCTTCTTCCCGTTCACCTCGAGGACGACTTCCTCCTTACGGAGATCGAGGACGGGCTCCCCGTTCTTCGTCGCCACGAAGTCGAGGTCGAGGGCGGTCACAGCCGCCGAGCTCGACACCGCCGGCACCGTGTTCCGATCGGGTGGCGCCGCGGCGCCGGAGGACGCCGCGCTCGCTGCCGTCGCCGGCAGGGGAAGCGCGAGGACCAGGGAGAGGAGGACGGACACACGCTTCGCGGAGACCCGCGGGGGGACGGCGTTCTCGTACATGAAGCGGTTGCTGCAAAAAGCAAGCCCTGGACCGTGTCCCTCGGGGGCGACGGCTCAGCGCGCCGGCTCGCGGTACGAGATCCGGGCCGCCTGCGCCTTGGGCGTGGCCTCGACCTCCCACG
>CAZXSG010000422.1:2358-4741 GCA_964643185.1 uncultured Holophagales bacterium | reverse complement strand
ACTGCAACGCGGGCGCGCTCGCGACGGCGGGCATCGGCACCGCGCTGGCCGTCGTGCAGGCGCTCGCGGCCGAGCGGCCGGTCGCCGTCTTCTCCGACGAGACGCGCCCCTTCCTTCAGGGCGCGCGGCTCACGGCGTTCGAGCTCCAGAAGGACGGCATCCCGGTGACGCTCCTCCCCGATGTGGCGGCGGCCTCGGTGCTCGCGTCGGGCCGGGTGAGCGCGGTCGTCGTGGGGGCCGACCGCATCGCCGCCAACGGCGACGTCGCGAACAAGGTCGGGACCTACGGTGTGGCGCTCGCGTGCCGGGCGCACGGAATCCCGTTCCTCGTGGCCGCGCCAACGACCACGCTGGACCTCGCCTGTCCCACGGGCGCGGCGATCCCCATCGAGCTTCGCGAGGGCGAAGAGGTTCTCTTCATTCCCTCGGCCCAAGGCCCGGTGTCGATCGCGCCGCGAGGCGTGCCCGCTCTCTACCCCGCGTTCGACGTCACGCCCGCTGCGCTCGTCTCGGCCATCGTCACCGAACGCGGGGTCGCCGAGGCGCCGTTCGAAGAAGCGCTCTCGCGGTTCGCGCGTGAAGGCGAAGAGGCCTGGAAGCGCACGTGACGCTCGTCCTGGGCATCGAGAGCTCCTGCGACGAGACGTCGATCGCGCTCGTCGACGGAGACGGCCGCATCCTGTCGTCCGTCGTCGCGTCGCAGTTCGACGCGCACCGGAGGTTCGGGGGCGTCGTGCCCGAGATCGCCGCCCGGGCTCACCTCACGAATCTGCCCGTGCTGCTCGACGAAGCTCTCGCCCTCGCCGGGGTGCGGCTCGCCGACGTCACGCTCGTGGCGGCCACCGCGGGGCCCGGCCTCGTGGGTGCGCTCCTCGTGGGCCTGTCCGAAGGGAAAGGCCTCGCCATGGGCCTCTCCGTCCCGTTCGTCCCGGTGCACCACATCGAGGCGCATGCGCTCTCGGCGTTCCTCTCGCTCGAGGGTCCGTCCCGGCCGATCCCCGAGCGCTTCGCCGCCCTGGTCGTGTCGGGCGGGCACACGCACGTGTTTCTCTTCGAAGGGCGGCGCATCGCTCTCCTCGCGAGGACCCGCGACGACGCCGCGGGCGAGGCCTTCGACAAGGTCGCCAAGATGGCTGGTCTCGGGTATCCGGGGGGTCCGCTCGTGGACCGGCTCGCGGCGCGCGGCCGCATCGAGGAGCCGTTCCCGGTGGCCCGCTTCAAGGACGGCTCCCCGGACTTCAGCTTCTCCGGTCTCAAGACGGCCGTGCGGGAGCGGCTCGACGGGTTGGGCCTGAGGGCCGCGCCTAGAGGGGAGCCGCTACCTGAAGACTCCGCGCCCGAAGCGCTCCGCAACACGTACGCGGCCTTTCAGGAGGCCGTGGTCCTGCAGCTCGAGGACCGCCTCACGCTCCTTCGCGGCCGGGAGGTCTTCCGCGTGCTGTCCGTGTCCGGCGGCGTCGCGGCCAACGGCCTTCTCCGCGAGCGGCTGCCCCGATGGGGCGCTCGACGCGGGGTCGAGGTGCTCCTGCCCGCCCGCGCGCTCACGTCCGACAACGCGGCGATGATCGCGTTCGCGGGTCTCGTGCGGTGGCGCGAGGGCCGCCCCGACGAAGGTCTGGCCGCCGTCGCGCGGTCCCGCTGGCCGCTGGCCGGGTGATCCGGCCGGGCAGAATCGGGTATCGCGGCGCCGTCGCCTAGAATCGGGGGTTCGGCGGCCCGACGGCCGCCCGGCCGCCTTCGGCCACAGGACGCTATGACCGACCCTTCGCGCATCCGGAATTTCTCGATCGTCGCCCACATCGACCATGGGAAGACCACGCTTTCCGACCGCATTCTCGAGATCACGGGAGCCCTCACGGCCCGGGAGATGACCGAGCAGGTGCTCGACGACAACCCGATCGAGAAAGAGCGCGGCATCACCATCAAAGCCCGCGCCGTCACGCTCAACTACAAGGCCGAGAACGGCGAGAAGTACGTCTTCAACCTCATCGACACGCCGGGGCACGTGGACTTCACGTACGAGGTCTCGCGTTCCCTCGCCGCCTGCGAGGGCGCGGTCCTCGTGGTCGACGCCACGCAGGGCGTCGAGGCCCAGACGCTCGCGAACGCGTACCTCGCGATCCACAACAACCTCACGATCGTGCCGTGCATCAACAAGGTCGACCTCCCTTCGGCCGTGCCCGAGATGGCCCGCGAGCAGATCGAGGAGGTCATCGGCATCCCCGCGGCCCACGCCGCCCTCACGTCGGGCAAGGTGGGCACCGGTGTGCGCGACCTCCTCGAGCAGATCGTCCACGAGATCCCGCCGCCGAAGGGCGATCCGGACGCGCCGCTCAAGGCCCTCCTCTTCGACTCCTGGTTCGACGCCTACCGCGGCGTGACG
>CAZXSG010000422.1:0-2348 GCA_964643185.1 uncultured Holophagales bacterium | reverse complement strand
GGCTCCATTGGAGGAAAAAAGATGAGCACCGATAAGAAGGGCACCAAGATCCTCTTTATGGGCACGGGCCAGACGGCCGAGGTGCAGGAAGTGGGGGTCTTCAACCCGAAGCAGCTCGTCGTGCCCCAGCTCGGCGTGGGCGACGTCGGGTACGTCATCGCGGGCATCAAGGAGCTCCTCGCCACCAAGATCGGCGACACGCTCACCGGCGCCGAGCGCCCCACCGAGCACGCTCTGCCGGGCTTCCAGGACGTGAAGCCCATGGTCTTCGCGTCGCTCTTCCCCACGGAGTCCGACGACTACGAGAGCCTCCGCGACGCCATGGAGAAGCTGAAGCTCAACGACGCGAGCTTCACGTTCGAGCCCGAGAGCTCCACGGCCCTCGGGTTCGGCTTCCGCTGCGGCTACCTGGGCCTCCTGCACATGGAGATCGTCCAGGAGCGGCTGGAGCGCGAGTTCAACCTCTCGCTCGTGACGACGGCGCCGTCGGTGCCCTACCGCGTCACGACGACCCGCGGCGAGATCCTCGAGATCTCGAACCCGGTGAAGCTCCCCGATCCGCAGTACATCGACAAGATCGAGGAGCCGTACATCCTCGCGACGATCATCACGAAGGACGAATTTCTGGGCGGCATCCTCGCGCTCGCCGAGGAGCGGCGCGGCAAGCAGGTGAGCCTCGAGTACGCGGGCACGAGCCGCGCGGTGCTGAAGTACGAGCTGCCCCTCAACGAGGTCGTCCTGGATTTCTACGACAAGCTCAAGTCCATCTCGCGCGGGTACGCGTCGTTCGACTACCAGCTCCTCGAGTACCGCCCCGGCGATCTCGTGAAGCTCGACATCCTCATCAACGGAGACCCGGTGGACGCCCTCGCGTTCATCGTCTACCGGGGAAAGTCGCAGGACAAAGGCCGCGCGCTCGTCGACAAGATGAAGGAGATGATCCACTCGCAGATGTTCGAGGTGATCATCCAGGCCGCGATCGGCGCCAAGATCATCGCGCGCTCGACGGTCAAGGCGCTCCGCAAGAACGTCATCGCCAAGTGCTACGGCGGCGACATCACGCGCAAGAAGAAGCTCCTCGAGAAGCAGAAGGAAGGCAAGAAGCGCATGAAGAAGGTCGGCCGCGTGGACCTTCCGCAGGAGGCTTTCCTCGCCGTGCTCCGGGTCGACTAGAGCGCGCGGACCATCAGGTGTGAGAGCGGTGCGGGAGTACCTCGAGGCGATCCTGGTCGCGGTGCTTCTCGCGCTCTTCGCCAAGGCGTTTCTCTTCGAGGCGTTCGAGATCCCGTCCTCCTCGATGGAGACGACCCTCCTCCCCGGAGACCACGTGCTCGTGAACAAGTTCGTCTACGGGAAGCACGACGGGCCGTGGAGGAGGCTTCTTCCCCACCGGGACCTCGCGCTCGAGGACGTCGCTGTCTTCCGGAGCCCCGAGACGCCCGCCATCGACCTCATCAAACGCGTGACCGGGCTGCCCGGCGACCGGGTCGAGGTGAAGGACAAGGCGCTCCACCGCAATGGGGAGGCCGTTGCCGAACCCTGGGCCATCCACCGGGACCCGCGGGTTTACACACGCGAGAGCGGAGCGCCCGATGCCGTACGGCGCCGCGACGATTTCGGACCGTTCGATGTCCCGCGCGAGAGCTTCTTCGCGATGGGCGACAACCGCGACGAATCACAGGACTCGAGAGCTTGGGGGGCGGTCGAACAGGGGCTCCTCCGGGGCCGTGCCGTTCTCGTGTACTGGTCTTACGATACCGAGGCCGCCCCCCGCTTCACGGGCCGGGCGGCCGGGCTGCGCAGGCTGCTCGACACCGCGCTAAACTTCCCGAAACGCACCCGATGGGGCCGCTCGTTCCACCTCGTGCACTCGAGCGGACCGAGCACCAAGCCGAGCACGAATCGAAGAGGAGCCGACACATGACGCCGAAAGTCATCCGGAAACAACGTGGAGAAGGGACCGCGAGGGTCCTCATCAGTCTCGCGCTCTTCTTCGTCGCAGCGATCAGTATCGTGAAGATCGCGCCGCTCCACATCTCCGGGAACGGCATCAAAGACCAGATGGAGGAGGAGTCCAACTTCGGGCGCATGAAGCCGGACGACAAGATGCAGTACGCCATCTGGAAGAAGGCCGTCGATGAGGGCGCTCCCATCTCCCTCCAGGACGTCAAGATCTCGAGACAGGGCAGCAAGATCCGCATCAAGCTGAAGTACGAGAAGAAGGTCAGCGTCTTCGGCTACCAGTACGTCTACAAGTTCGACAACGAGGTCGAGAAGGAAATCTTCTAGTTGTTCCTGGGGGAACCGGCGGCCGGTTGCCGCAATCGCTTCGCGATTGACGGCGACCT
>CAZXSG010000421.1:0-4745 GCA_964643185.1 uncultured Holophagales bacterium | reverse complement strand
GGGGGGTGGGCGTGGCGGGGGGTTGGTAGCGGCCCGGAGCGGGGGGCCGGGCGGAAGGGGTGCGGCGCCCGCCGGCGCCGGGGGGGGCGTCTGGGCCTGGGCCGCGAACGTCGCGGCGCCGGGGGGGAGGACGAGGGGGGCGGCGAGCGCCGGTACGAGGGAACGCTTCTGCATGGTGTTTTTCTTTCGTGTCGCCCGTCCGGCGAAGAGGGCCGCGTGCGCGGCCTCGAGGTCCGAGAGGTCGTCGAACACGACGTCCGCTCCGGCCTCCTCGAGTGTCTCGCGCGGCGTGCGCCCGGTCGTCACCGCGACGACCCGGGCGCCGATGGCCTTTCCGCAGGCCACGTCGTGCTGGGAGTCTCCGATGACGACGCAGTCCTCCCCCCGGAACGCGATACCGGTGATCTCGGCCGCGCGAGCGAGGGCCACGGTGCCGAGGCCGGTCCGCGCCGGGGCTTCGTCGCCCCACACGCCGAACGCGAAGTGGTGCCACAGACCCGCGGCCGTGAGCTTGATGCGGGCGCCCCGCTCGACGTTGCCCGTGAGGAGCGCCGTGACGGCGCGGGGATCCGCGGCGACCCGGGGCACGAGCGCGCCGATGCCGGGCTTGAGCGTGGGGCGGCTCCTCGAGAGCGCTTCCTCGAGGCCGTCGAGGTAGAGGTCGAGCGCCTCGCGCGTGCGGGCCTCGACCGTCTCCGCGGGGATTCCGGCCTCCTCCATGAGCTCCCGAACGATCACGGGATCCAGCCGGCCCTCGAAGCGATAGGACGAGGCGCCGCCCGCGGTGCCGAAGACCCGCTCGAGCGCCCCGCTGAAGGCCGCCGAGGCCGGCGGACCGGAGGAGAGAAGGGTCCCGTCGATGTCGAAAAGCAGGAGCCGGCGGCTCAAAACGGGAGGTCCTTCAGGAGGACCGGAAGGCTGACCTTCCAGTACCCCCAGTCGTGCGTACCTTGCTCGAGCGTGAGGCTGGCCGTGGCGCCCATGGCCGAAAGATACTTCGAGAGGTACACCGAGAGCATGTCGATGTGGTACTCGTCGTCGAGGCCGGCACGCAGGGAGATGGGAGGGAGGCGGCCGGCCAGCGAGGGGTCGTCGAGAAGGAGCTGGTAGAGGTCGTTTGCGCGCAGCACGTTCGTGCGCTCGTCCTTGCCGAAGACCTTGGTGAGGGAGAGCCTCTGGAAGAATTGCAGCTCCGAAACGGCCCGGCTCGTGAGCTGGAGAACCGCCGGCGACAGGCCACCCACCCACGAGAAGCGCCCGGGATCCCGGAGCGCCCACCGGAGAGCGCCGTAGCCGCCCATGGAGATCCCGGCCACCGCTCGAGAGGCGCGGACGGGAAGGGTGCGGTATCCCGCGTCGACCCACGGCACGAGCTCTTCGTCGAGGAACGAGCTGTACCGCTGCCTCCCGTCGAAGGAGTCGATGTACCAGGAGCCCGATCCTCGAGGCGCGACGACGATCATCTCGGGCATCGAGCCCGCCCTCATCGACGCCTCGAGCTGCTCGGCGACCCCGCGCGCCAGCAGGGTCTTCTCGTTGCCGAGCGCGTCGTGGAGGAAATAGAGAACCGGATATCGGGTTCCTGGGGACGCTCCGTACGATGGCGGCAGGAGAAGAGAGACCGCGGCGTCGCCGCCCAGCGCGCGCGAGGGGACGCGCCGGAAGACCGTCTCGGCGGCGCCATCGAGGGGGAGAAGGAGAAAGAGGAGAAGGGCGGTCGCCGGCCAGCGCGCTTTCAAGGTGCGGACGTCGCTGCCGTCGCCGCCGGCGGCGGCACGAGCGCCTTCGCGACGTCCGGGGCGTTCACCGAGACGTTCGTGAAAAAGATGCGCTTTCCGTCCGCGGCCTTCTTCGTGGTCGAGAGTGCGAGGCCGGAGAAGTCGGAAACGTCGGTCCACGTCCAGCGCGTGGCCGGTGGCTGCGTGTTCTGGAGGACGTACTCCCAGCCCAGCATCCGCTTCGTCGCGGGATCGAGGAAGTGCCAGTAGGCGTCCCCGGGCGTGAGCCCGACGCCCTCGAACGTGAGCTTGAGGACCTCGGCCTTCCGGCCGTCGAAGTCCCGCTCGCCCTCGGCGGAGAGGTGCACGCCGGGGTCCACGGCCTTCAGGGGGGCGAGGAGCCAGTAGGAATCGTTGATGAACCGGCCGTACGCGCGGGCGAGGGCCTTCTCGAGCGCCTCTCCCGAGAGCCGTTCGCCCTTGGACGTCACCGCGACGGCCTTCGAGGCGTCCTTCGGGGCGTTCACGTCGAGCCACACGGACATCCCCGTCTCTCCCGGCGTGACGACGAGGTAGCGGCCCGTGTACCGGTCCCAGAAATGGCCGATGGGCCCCATCTTGCGCTCCCCGAAGTCCACGTTGAACTCGAAGCGGAAGTACCGCGCCTTCTCCCACGCCGCAGAGCCGCCGTGAGCCGCCAGCTCCTGCTCCGCGAGCCTTCGGGCGTTGGGATCGACCGCGGGCCCTTCCGCCCGGGAGTCGAGCGCCGTCATGGAGAGCAGGGCGAGGACGGCGAGGCGGGCGCATCTCATGGAGGCGCATTCTAGTTCCGGGCTGTTAACCTCCGGTCGTGTCCGAAGGGCGCACAGTGATGGGGGAAGCCGCCGTCCTCACGACGGTTTCCGCCGATGGCTTTCCGCATCACGCCTTTCTCTCGCGGGACGAGTGGGCCGTGCGCGAGGATGGCCGCTATGCGTTGTCGCTGCCGGCGGCCAGCCGGTCGGCCGCGAATCTCCGCGACCGGCCCCGCGCCGCGTTCTGCGTGCGGCGGCGCTCGGCCCTCCTCGTGGCCTCGCTGGAACACCGCGAGGGCCCTCGGGAGTCCTCGGCCGACGAATCCCGCTCGGCGTTCCTCTTCGAGGTCGTCGCCGAGCGCGCGGCCGGGGGAGCGCCCGGGGAAAAGGCCCGCGTCCTCAACGGCATCTCGTTCTCGAGGCTCGAGACCCTTCAGGAAAGCCGCCGCCGCCGCGCGGTTGCCAAGGAGCTCCTTGCATGAACGTCCCCGACGGATCGAAGCCTCTCCAGGGGCAGACCGCCATCATCACCGGAGCCGGCCGCGGCATCGGGCGGGCCATCGCGCTGACGTTCGCGAGAGCGGGCGCGTCGGTGGTTCTCGCCTCCCGCACGAAGGAGCAGCTCGACGAGACGGCGCGCGAGGTCGGGCTCCTGGGCGGGCACGGCGTGACGCTCGTGGCCGACGTGTCGCGAAAGCTCGATGTCGAGCGGGTCGTGGCCGAGGCGATCGTGCACACCGGCCGGGTCGACATCGTCGTGAACAACGCCGGGGTTTTCCTGTGGAAGGCCCTTGCGAACCTCGAGGAAGACGAGTGGGACCGCATCCTCGACACGAACCTCAAGTCGGCGTATCTCATGATTCGCGCGGCCCTGCCGCAGCTCATCAAGAGCGGCCGGGGGCGCATCGTGAACGTGGCCTCGATCCACGGCACGGTGGGCGACGCGAACGTGGTGGCGCACTGCGCGGCCAAGTTCGGGCTCATCGGGCTCACGAAGGCGCTGGCCCGCGAGCTCCGCGAGGTGGGGGTCACCGTGAACGCGGTGTGTCCCGGCTCGACCGACAACCGGGAGCGCGACACCCACGACGGCCGGCGGTCGGAGACCCCTCTCAAGGAGAAGCTCTCGGCCTTCGATGTGGCCGACGCGGCGCTCTACCTCGCGTCTCCGGGCTCGGCCGCGGTTTCCGGCGCGGTCCTGGATATCTGGGGCGGCACGTACCTGTCGATCAAGGGGTGAGAGAATCCGCTTTCCCCTTTTCGGCGAAGTAGTCACAGAAGCGATGTTCACGGAACCGTCCTCCAGCGTGTCCGACCTGGCCGGCCCTCTCCTCATGAGGCTCCTCGCGGGAGATGCCTCGGGGGTCGACCGGGTGCTGACGCTCGGCTACGCGAGGGGGGCGGACACCGCTCTCATCGCGCGGGACCTCATCACCCCGGCCCTCACCGAGGTGGGGGAGCTCTGGCGGCAGGGCCAGATCACCATTGCCGAGGAGCACCTCGCCACGGCGCTCGTGGGCCGCGTGCTCACGCGCCGCTCGGCCGCGCTCTTCGCGGAGCGGCCAGGAGCGCCCCGCATCGTCCTCACGTGCCTGGCGGGGGAGTTCCACGAGCTGGGGATCCGCATATCGGCCGACGTCGCGCAGGAAGCCGGCTGGGAGGCCGAGCTCCTGGGCTCGAACGTGCCCCGGCGGGATGCCCTGCACTACATCGAGCAGCGCACGCCCGAGGCCGTGGGGCTGTCGGTCACGCTCACGGCCCACATCGCCGAGTGCGCGCGCACCATCGACGACATCCGCCGCATCGCCCCGCGCTCCAAGATTCTCGTGGGCGGCCTCGCCGTGCGGCACGATCCCGATCTGGGTCGGGCGAGCGGTGCTGACGAGGTGATCCAGGACGCCGTGGGCTTCAAGGCCTGGCTCTTGGCGAATGTGCCGAAGGTCCGCGTCACGCCTCCGGTGCCGCCCGCGTCCCTTCCGGACGCGATGCGCCGGCGCCTGGCCAGGCCCCGCACCGGAAAAACCGCCCGGCCGAGGCGATAGCCGGGCCGGACTCCGGGCGCGCTAAGATCGGCGCGATGGCCGTCGACCCCGAGCTCCTAGCGATCCTCGCCTGCCCCGCATCGGAAACCCGTCCCCCGGTGACGCTCTGCGAGCTCCGCGAGGACGTGGCCCGGGACCTCGTGGAGAAGTACCGCGACAAGTTCCGCGACGAGACTCCGGTCGTCACGCAGGGG
>CAZXSG010000420.1:0-4747 GCA_964643185.1 uncultured Holophagales bacterium | reverse complement strand
CGCGTGCCCGGATCGAGAGGATCCCGCTCAGGCCCGCGGGCAGCACGAGCCGGAAGCGTCCCTCCGCGTCCGCCTCGGCGAAGCGCACCAACAGGAAGTCGCCCTCCCATTCGGGAGGGTTCGACGTGAACGTGATGCTCGCGCCGCCGCGGGGCGCGGACTCGAGCACGACGCGTCCCTCCGCGACGGCGCTCCGCGACAGGCGAATATCGAGGACGTCCGTCCGGCCCGTCACCGGCTCCCGTTGGGCCTCGAAGTCCTTCGCGCTCACGGTGAGCACGAGGGACGAGGCGAGGCGCGGCACCCGGGAGAACGAGAACGTGCCGTCGGTGCCCGTCTTCACCTCGATCAACCTGTGCCAGGCCACGCCTTCCGCATCGAAGTAGGGCGGCACGTAGAGGGAAACCTCGACGCCGGCGACGGGCAGGAGCCGGTCGTCGCGCACGAGGCCCCGCAGATCGCGCACGTCGCGCGCCTGCTCGGGAGCCGCTATCCACGTAACGCTGGCTTCTGCGAGGCCCGACGAGAGGCCGGCGAGCAGCAGGACGAGGGCGATTCGCATCGGGGTCTCCTGCACGCTGAGACCTCGCGGGTCCCCAGGAGTTCCCGACTCGGCTTGCTAGGACGCCGCCTCGAGGAGCGTGAGGCCCGAGGCGTTGCGGTCGAGGAAGGCAGGGACGCCCTTCTCCAGGGCGTCCCAAACGAGCTTCCGGGTGCCGAGGCGACAGACGTCGCGATAGGCACAGAGCGAAACGGGCGACGTCAGCGCGGCGGATCCGGGCGCTCGGCGCAGCCTGTGCGCGGGCGTGAGGAGGTGCAACGGCACGACGGCCCGCCCGAGGCCGGCCGAAGCACCGTCGAGCACGCCGTAGATGTCGTGGAGATAAGAGCGTCTGAGGGGCGGAACGAAGCCTGCGGTGCGGTCGTAGAAGCCCTCGGTGAAGTGATCGTCGGGTCCGTGGTCGAGATGGACGTCGCGGGTCGCGTTCTCGAGCGTGCTCTCGACGAGCACGTTCACTTCCGAGCCGAGGGCAGCCACCTCGAGGCCGTCGCGCACGAACGGCTCGTACGTGACGACCATGTCGGCCTCGCCCCGGTCGAGAAGCTCCGGCAGCTCGGCGACCTCGGCCACACGCAGCCGAAACCGGAGGCCGCTCCGGGAGCGGATCGCCGTGGCGAGAGCCGGAAGGACGCACGAGCGGGCGACAGACGAGAACGCCGCGACCGTCACGAAACCGGACTCGCCCCTCGCGGGGAGGATCTCGGCGAGGACCTCCTGCTCGAGCCCTTCCCGCGTCTGACAGTAGCGAAAGAGGCGCCGGCCCGTTTCCGTCAGCTCGACGCCCGTGGTCCTGCGGATCAGGACGCGCGTCGCGAGGCGCGTCTCCAGCTCACGGATCCGGTGCGACAGAGCGGGCTGGGTGACGTGCAGCCCCTCGGCCGCCCGCGTGAAGCTGCCTGTGCGGACGACCGCCAGAAACGCATCGAGCTGATGGGAGGGAATGCTCATCGACGGCTCCTTCTCGAGGTGTGCCGACGATGTCGTGGAAACGACCCGCGGGGCAGCGCATGAACATGCGCGCCGCGTGCCTTTCGTCACTCGATCGTGCCGGAATCCGGACCATTCACCGGACGCTCGTCGAGATCGAGGAACGCGATCCGCGTCGACCCCATCTCCTCCACGAGCAGCAGGAGCACGTCGTAGCCGGGGCCCGTCAGATCCCTCCCGGTCGCGAGGCGCACGCGAATCCAGCACCAAGGGTCGATGCGGCCCACCGCCGGTCCGGGCAGCTCCTTCACGCACTCCACAGAGAACCGCGAGAGCTCCTGCCCGCCCGGGAACGGCTCGATCACCTCGAGAATCTGCGCGCCGCTGCACGTCTGCCGGAAGGAGACGCTCAGGAGCGACTCCAGAAAGCCGTCGTCGCGGCTCAGTACGGCCCAGCCGAACGAGCGTCCGGCACGCAGCCAGCCCTCCTCCGGTGCGCAGAATCGAAGCCGGGGTGTCTCCCGATCCGCGGAACTCCCGTCGTCCCTCAGTGCCGTCTGTTGCATGGCGTCCTCCTCCGATGTGCTCGGATGCAAGGTAGCCGTCCGCGATCGCCGGGGCCAATTCCTTCGCTGGATGCGGCGTTGCCGCTCACGAATGCCGGGGCGCATGAACGTGCGCCCGTCTCTTCGCCCTACCCTTCGAAGAGAGCGCGGAGCCGCTTGGGGGCCGTCATGAGCCAGCCCTGGCGCACGAGACCCTCGACGGCTTTCCAGTCGGTCTTCGCGTCGAGCCGGATGCCCACCCAGCCGCTCTTCCCCACGTAGGGAGGCACGTAGTAACGGTCCGGGTCCCCCTCCACGAGGGACTCCTGCAGGCCCTCGGGCGCTTTGCACCACAGGCCGGCGAAGCCCACGCCGTGATGATCGTCGGCGTACATCGCGTAGAGCTTGTCCTTCACGCGGAACGTGGGCGCGCCCCAGGCGATCTTCTCGTGGGCCTCGGGCAGCGCGAGGCAGATCTTCCGGACGCGCGTGAGGACGTTCACGACGCGAATCTACTCCAGGAAGGATGCGAGGAAACGGGCCTCGGCTTCCGCCGCGATCCGGTTCCCCGTCTCCGTCCAATGCGAGTCGGGCCAGGTGGGAGCCTCGCCGCCCGCTGCCAGGTGCGCGGTGAACACGGGCTCGAGGTCCAGGTAGGGAATCCCGCGCGCCTCGAGCCGCTTCGCGAGCCCCCGCGCCGGATGCCGCGGTGTCGTTTCGCCGTCGAGCCGCCGCTCCATGGAGGAGCGCTGCGGCACGAGGATCACAACGAGCCGTGCGGGCGCTGCGCTCGCACGGAGGCGGTCATAGAGCGCCTCCGTGAGGGACCAGGCCACCCCCTCTTCGTACGATGCCGGCTCCTCGTAGAAGGACGATTCCGTGACCTTGTAGCCCGGGTACCGCGGCGGGAAGAGCGGAGCCAGCCGGCGCCACAGTGCGGATCCGAGGTACATCGCGGAGAGCGCGCGGGCCTGGACCTTCCGATGGGAGCGGTCTCCACCGATTCCGAGGGGCGCCACAGGCGCCGAACGCCACGGCGTCTTCTCCAGAGCGCCGGCGGGCGGGGCGAAGTAGGGCGCGAAGCAGTTCCGTCCCCGGCAGGTCTGATACCGGCGCGCGGGGAGCACGTCGGAGAGATCGTTGCCCGGGAACCAGAACGCCACGACGATATCGGGTTCCAGGCGCACCCCCTCGCGCTCGAGGAAGAGGAGCTCCTGAGCGAGGCTCCACCCCCCGATTCCCGCCGCCACGACCTCGACGGACGGACTTCGTTCGGCGAGCAGCCGCTCGGCCAGCCTGTGGTGCGCCTGCTCGAGCGGAACCTGCAGCGCCTCGACGAAGGAGTCGCCCAGGAACAGGACGCGCTTCCCCCGAGGCCGCTTCGGGCCGTGCTCGACGTCGTTCATGCCGAGCGCGTTCCGCGTGATGCGGTGCCTGCCATTCGGCATGTCGACGTCGAACGCGTCGTGCGGAACGCCGCTCCATCCCAGCTCCGCGTCGCACTCGAGGAACGTGACGCCGGAATTCGCCGCCGCCTCGCCCCTCTCGATGACCCGGAGCCCGCCCTCGGCAACGACGAGCCCCAGAGCCGCGCTCGCGGCCGCCACGAGGATCCGGGTCTTTCGCGAGACGCCCACAGCCCTCAGGAAGGAACGCGCAGATCGCGCTCGGCGATCACGTGCCGAAAGCGGCGGACGCCCTTGCCGTCCCAGGCCTCGAGCGCGAGCCGGCGGTCGCCCTTCCTCCCCTCGAAGCGCAGGGCTCCGAAGTTGCGCTCCCGGAGCAGCGTGCCCGGAACGCGCTCGGGGTTCACGCGCTCGGGGTCCGACTCGTCGCTCTCGCGCACCTTCGCGGTCAGTGGCGAGCACGTGAAATCGTGCACGGGATACAGCCCCGGCACGATCACGCGGTTGACCTCCGTCCAGTGGCGGTCGCCCGAGAGGAACACCACGCCCCCGATGCGCTTCGCCTTCAGGAACGCGAACAGCTCGGCCAGCTCGGTCGCGTAGGCCGACCAGCGCTCGAACCGGTGCGCGACGCCCGTGAGCACCTGGCTGCCGGACGCGATGATCTTGAACGTGGCCGTGGACCTCTCGAGCTCGCCGCGCAGCCAGGCGAGCTGGGCCGCGCCCAGGTACGTCTTGCCGGGCCCCTCGGGCACCACGCGGGACGAGCGGTACGTGCGGTCGTCCACGAGGAAGACCTCCACGTCCGCGGCCTTCAGCGTCTGGAACACCCCTGAGGCTCCCCCGGCGCCGTATGTCGCGACCGGTGGCCAGTAGCGCATGAACAGCTGCCGCGTGACGTTCGAGAGCGGGTACGCGAAGCCGTCGTCGTTCGCGCCGAAATCGTGATCGTCCCAGGTGGCCACGTGCCGCGTGCCCGCGAGAAACGGCTGCAGCTCGGGCGTCGCGCGCACCCTGCGGTAGCGCGCCGCGAGCGCAGACGGCGCCGAAAGATCCGACTCTCTCAGGTAGAGGTTGTCGCCCAGCCAGATCATGAAGTCGGCCTTCTGCTCGGCCATGCGCAGAAAGATCTCGGGCGGTCCCGCGTTGATCTCGAAGTTGGGCTCGTCCGTGTCTCTCTCGTAGAAGCAGGAGCCGGTGAGGAGCACGAGGTCCTGAACGGTGCCGGGCTCGGGCGTCGTCGAAAACGACAGTGGACCGAGCGGGCTCGAAACGCTCCTGCCGGCGGCGAAGATCTCGTAGGAATA
>CAZXSG010000419.1:0-4753 GCA_964643185.1 uncultured Holophagales bacterium | reverse complement strand
CGACGATCACGTCGTGCCCCGCGAAGAGGCGGCGGAACGTCGTCTGCCGCTCGGCCTCGAGGCGATAGTCACACTCCTCGAGGAGCCGCGCGCGCGCCTCGGCGATCTACTGCTTCACCGTGACACCGCCGCCCGGGAGGGTCCGGGCGAACGCCTCTCCAGCGCCGGCCAGCCGGAAGTCGTTGCGTATAGCCTTCTCGATGCCCGGGTGCTGCACCTTCACGGCGACGAGCGTCCCGTTGGGGAGCCTCGCGCGGTGCACCTGTCCGATCGACGCGACCGAGACCGGAAACGGGTCGAAGCTCGCGAACAGTTCGCCGGCGTCGCGTCCGAGCTCCCTACGGAGGACCTTCGCGATGGCCTGCGGCTCGGCCGGCTGCGACTGCGTCTGCAGGAGCGAGAGGAGCCTCCGAGCCTCGGGCGGGATCCGCTCGTCGATGTACCCGAGGATCTGCCCCATCTTCATGGCGACGCCCTTCAGCTGGCCGAGGGACGCCACGAGCTGCTCGATCGTGTCGAGATCCGCTCGGGCGAGACCGGCGCCCCCGCGCCCTCGGAGCGCACCGGCCAGAACGCTGGCGGCCGTGCGCGACACGGCGGCCGCCGTCACGCCGATCCGGGTGAACGGGCTGGCCGGTACGGCTCGACCGGGAGCGCTCAGGAGCCTTTCGCGAAGCCGCTCCAGGCGCCCGTGTTTGCCCTCGACCACCCCCGGATCTTAGGCGGCTGAAGAAATTCTTCACCCGGCTGGAATCTTTTCCGCCCCGCGCGGCATCCAACGGGAAATCGCAGACCGGGGAGGCGCATATGAGCGACGAAGTGGTACGCCCGTTCGAGGCGAAGTTCCGTGGGCGGCTGGTCCGCCCGGGGGACCCCGACTACGACGCGATCCGATCTCTCTACAACGGGATGATCGACAAACGGCCGCGCCTCATCGCGCGCTGCGTCGACGTCGCCGACGTGATGTCGGCGGTCACGTTCGCGCGAGAGAACGCGTGGCTCGTGGCCATAAGAGGCGGCGGCCACAACGGCCCGGGCCTCGGGAGCTGCGACGACGGCCTCGTCATCGACCTGTCCCTGATGAAGTCCGTGAGGGTCGATCCCGAAAGCCGGACCGTTCGCGTGGAAGGTGGCTGCACCTCGGGCGACATGGACCACGCGGCGCATCCGTTCGGCCTGGCCGTGCCCACGGGAATCATGTCGACCACGGGGATCGCGGGCCTCACGCTGGGTGGAGGAACCGGCTACCTCACACGCAAGTACGGCCTGACCATCGACAACCTCCTCGAGGTCGACGTCGTCCTCGCGAACGGAACCTTCGTGACCGCGAGCGAGACGCGGCACCCGGATCTCTTCTGGGCCATCCGCGGCGGTGGCGGCAACTTCGGAGTCGTGACGAGCTTCCTGTTCCAGGGGCGGCCGGTGAGCACGGTGTTCGGCGGGCCGATCTTCTGGGATGCCGCGGATGCGCGGGCCGTCATGAGGGCTTACCGGGACTTCCTGCCGAACGCCCCCGAGGAGCTCGGGGCGTTCGTCGGCCTCAAGACCGTTCCCGCGACCGATCCCTTCCCGCGCGAGCACTGGGGCAAGAAGGTCTGCGCCGTCATCTCGTGCTACGACGGTTCCGCGGCAGACGGGGCGCGCGCGATCGCTCCTCTCCTTTCCGCCGTGCCCGAGCCGCTCTTCAACTGGATGAGCGAGATGCCGTTCCCCGCGCTCCAGACGCTCTTCGACGGGCTGCTCCCGAAGGGTCTCCAGTGGTACTGGAAGGGCGATTTCGTGAAGTCGCTGCCCGACGAGGCGATCGACGTCCACATTGCCCAGGCGGGTCGCGCGCCGACCGGGCTCTCCCTGATGCACCTCTATCCCATCGACGGCGCCGTTCGCCGGGTGGCGCGGGACGCGACTCCGTGGTCCGCGCGCGACGCGACCTGGTCGATGGTCATCGCGGGAATCGACCCCGATCCGGCCAAGGCCGGCGAGCTCAAGGAGTGGGCCCGCGGCTATTGGAAGGCCGTCCATCCGTTCAACCTCGAGGGCGGCTACGTGAACTTCATGATGGACGACGAGGGAGATGCCCGCGTCCAGGCCACGTATGGAGAAAACCACCGCCGCCTCGCCGCGGTGAAGGCCACGTACGACCCGGCGAACCTGTTCCGCGTGAACCAGAACATCAAGCCCGCAGCGGGCTGACGAGGAGGTGATCGAGGTCCCCGGGAACCCGGCGGGCCGCCTTCGGGTTCCCGGGTTTCGGAATGGGCATACCCAACCCCGGTGAGCGTCGACAAACGTCGCCTCTAACTGGGTACGTCCCTGCGATACCATGCTCTCGGTATGTGGTTCCCCGAAGCGCCTTCCGCTCTATGCCAGAGCGGTCAGCCAGTGCGAGCGGCGGCCGCGCCCGGGACACGGGCGGCCCTTTCTCGTCGAGGTCGTGCGGGATGAGTACTCTGCCCGGCGGACCGCCACGTCTTTTCTACATTCCCAACCCAGCTCACAAGACCTCGACCTCCGAGGCGGGGCCGCCTCGTTGGCATCCCGACAAATCCGCGTGCCCTGTCGATATGTCGACCGGCGAGCGGGACGAGCTCGTAGAATCCAGCGTTCCCTTGGATCCCTCGGATCCGGTGTGCCCAACACGGTACGCCGTTCGTCGTCATGGCGGCAGGATCGAGTGGTTCATGACCCGCCTCACGCTGACACATGCCGACGGCCGCGTGGAGATTCACGGCTACCCGATCGCTCCAGAGAGCACGAGAGTGCCCCCTCCCGTCCTTCGGCGAATGAGGGAGCGGCAAGTGATCACTGCGGCCGAATACAAGGCGCTCGTATGAGGTTTGGTTCTGAACGAGGGCTGCGATTCGAGGTCGTTCCGCTCGATCCTCAATGGGAGAGGCGTTCGAGGACGGACCGCGGACCGTGGGCCCAACTTGGCGTCTTCGCGGCGGGTGAGTGCCTCACGAAGGTCGAGGACGGCGATACCGACAGAGTGCGCAACCATGTGAACGTACCGCTTTGCTCCATTGCCGAGTGGGTCGTCAGCAACGCACGGGCGATCGTCTTCGAAGAGTCGGCACACGCTTTCCGGACCGACGACGACCTGCATGGGAGTCTCGCGAAGTGGCGAAGCCGCGATCCCGGCGGTTTCGCTCCCGACGTCTGGGACGACGAGCGGTTCAATTGGTACTCCCGGCACTTCCTCTTGTCAGGTGCGGAGGGAGCGCTGCTCCCCGATGTCGCCTTCGCCAAACTGGATGACCGCCTCTGCGTCACATGGCGACCGCCGGAAACGGCTGGGGCGCGGGACTTGTGGTTCCTGAGCGGGGCCGGGCGCGCCGCACTGCCATTCGACGAGTCGTGGGCCGCCGTGGGTGAGTTCGTGGCGTGGGTCGCGCACGAGGTGCGGTCGAAGAGCGGTGACACGGACGGGTGGGAACGTCAGACGCAACCGCTCCTGGACGCGAGCCGGGCGACCGTCGGGCAGTTTCTCGAGCTCGTCGTGCCGGGAGCCCTCGGCCACACACGGGACCTGGCGCTGGATCTTTCCGGGAACGCGGTTTCGAGCGTATCTCTGCAGGTTCTCAGGGATCTCGACACACGTGGGCAGAGACTCGACGAGATCGTGGACGCTCTCGGGAGGCTCGAACGAAACATCCACTCGCACTCGACGAGCGGTCTTTTCGAGGCTCGGGCGGCCGTGCGGTCCTTCGCGACCTCCCTGACGCCCGAGGAGCAGGGCACAGACGCCGCGTCTTGGCAGCGACGCGAGGCCCGTCTCGACGGACAGAAGATCTCGACCAGTCAGCTCGAGGCGATTCTCGGGTCCCTGGCTCACGTCGAGACCACCAACGCCGCACGGACGACACCGAATCGATCGATTGTCGGCGCCCAGCAGGGCGGCAACGCGGCGGTGGTCCTCCTAGAGAATGAACGCATGACGCGACCCTGGGTCAGGCGAATGGAGCTCGCGCGGGCACTCGGGCATCTCCTTCTCGACGCGGCCACGAGCGCGGGCGCCCTCGGCGCCGCGTCGTCAGCCGTGGCGACTGGACCCCGACGCCGTCGCTCCGGCGCCTTCGCGGCCGAGCTCCTCATGCCGGAGCACGGGGTGCGGGAGCGACTTGCAGGGAAGCCCCTCGACGGGACGACCTTCGAGGATCTGATGGCGCACTTCGAGGTGGGTGCACGGACGGCTGCATATCGCCTGTGGAACGCCGGCATCATCGACTCTGCCGAAACACGCGACGAGTTGATCGAGGAGCACGGGGCCCGCTGAATCCTCGGGCGCTCACCGGCAGGATCCTGCATCCGACGGTGCCACTCGGCCCCGCGTCACGACCATTCGCGTCAGACGGGACGCCGCTCGGCGCGGAATTCCACGGCCGGCCTGGGCCCGGCCCATACTCGCTGGCCGGACGAGACAACTGCGAGGACGAGCTGCGGCATGGCGGACCACGACGACGAATCCCCGGAATCCATGGGCGCGAGGCGCGTCCTGAAACTCGGGCTCATCGGGCTCGCGCTGGCCCTCCTCGCGGCGTTCGTCGTGATCCGATCGCAACGACACGAGCCGGAAGGCGCCCGGGAACAGGCGACCGCGCCAGCCGCGGCGCCGGAGGACGCCGCGCCTTCGCCCACCACGGAGGCGGCGGATGGGGCCCAGCAGGGCATCCCGCAGGGATCCCATAGCGGTCCTACCGGACCGCAGGCGTTCCTCTACGGCCGCGTCACCATGCGGGGCGGTGCCATCCAT
>CAZXSG010000418.1:0-4755 GCA_964643185.1 uncultured Holophagales bacterium | reverse complement strand
TTAGTGCAAAAGCGTATTCAACCCCTTCACAATCGCCGCCAAGCGCGCGAGGTCCTGCGGCTTGGTGCGGGGATGCTTGGGCAGGTAGCCCCAGAGCGGCGCGTAGGCCGCCTTGCGCAGCGCCACGTGCCGCCGGTAGGGGCTCGCGGCCAGCCACGGCAGCGCGGCGGCGAGGGCGCCCGCGTCGTCCTCCGAGGGCTCCTCCCGCAGGCCGCGGAGCGTGGCGCGGAGGGCGCGGTCGTCGAAGCGCACCTCGACGCGCAGCGTTCTGTGGTCGGGGGCTTCCCGGTCCTCCGCGCGGGAGCGCTCCTCCGCGTTCTGCGGCGTCAACGCCCCCCAGAGAATGGCCGTGTCGATGTCGAGCCGGGTCTCCTCGCCCGAGGGGCTGTCCCGGGACGCGACCCACACCAGCGAGAGGGAGAGAGCCGCGTCCACGAGGCGCGGGTCCGTCTGGAAGCTCCGGGAGCTGCCGGCGAGGTTCACGGCCCAGCTCGCGCGGTCGCCGCCGAACGTGCCGTCGTAGCGCCGGCTGGCCTCGAACGCGACGCGCCTCCGCCCGGCGAGATCCGCCCGGTCGACCGACTTGACGCGTTCGGTGTCGGTCCCGAGAGCCACGAACCACGGGGCGAGGCTCAGCGACACGGTCCGCTTGGCCTCGGTCGTGTCGACCTTCGTCGACAGCCACTGTGAGACGCGGGGGCCCCCTTCGACGAGCGACGCGCGGAGCAGGCCGTCCAGCTTTCCGCGCACGAGATCCCCGTGGAAGCGGCCCAGCTCCTCGTCCGTGAGCGTCGCCTCGAGCACCACGTCCGTCTCGCGGAGGCGCCGCAGCTCCCAGGCGAACGCGAGTCCGATGCGTGCCTTGGCGGCTTTCTCCACGGCGGCCGAGAGGCCCTTCTGCAGCTCCTCGAGCTTGGCGTCCAGCGCGGCGAGCCCCTCGAGGACGTCGTCTCCGCCGAGCCGGGCCAGCAGGTCCGCGAGCACCTCACGGGTCTCGTCGTCGAGGCTCCGGCCGCGGGCCCGGTCGAGCACCTCGCGGGCGAGCGCGAGGGGCCGTCCCAGGAAGGCCTCGCCCACGAGGCTCGCGAGAGCCTGCAGGTCCTCGGCATTGGGATCGATCTGCACCTCGACGCCGGCGTCGGTTTTCGCCTCACGCCGTTCGGTCAGCCGCACCGTCACCCTCACGCCGTCGACACCGTCCTCCCGGCCCGTGAACGCCACGAGGAGAGCCTCCTGCGCCCTCACGCGTGCCCGCAGCTTCGCTCCGGCCTCGACCTTGACCGGCAGCGGGCCGGGGACGCCGAAGGGGGCCGCGGGCACGGGCAGCCCCGTCGCGAGGAGGCTCGACCAGGAAGGCGTGGCCTCGGCCTGGAGCGCGCCGGCGGGGGCGGGCGCGACCCGCTCGCCCGGAGCGAGCGAGGTGCCGTGCCCCGGCAGGAGCGCGAGACGCGGCCCCTTCGCGAGGTCCGTCGCCACGGCGGCCCGGAGGCGCTCCTTTCCGTCGTGCGAAACGTCGTGGAGGAGTCTCACGAGGCCTTCGCCCGAGAGCGCGAAGCCGGCGTTCGCGAGGGACTTCCCCGAGCGGCCGCGCAGGCGCCCCGAGAGCGCGTAGCGGAGCGTGGCCCGTCCCTCGGCGCTCTCGACGAGGCCGTCCGGGTCGCGGTCCTCCGGGGCGTTGAAAACCGATATCGAGATCGAGGGGGACGCCGTGAGCGTGAGCCCCGGCGAGCGTTCCAGGAGCACCGTCGTTTTCTCGAGCGCGGCCTCGAACGGGGTGCTCGGCACGGCGCCCGCCCCCAGCGGTTCGTCGGGAAGGCGCAGCAGGAGATCGGCCAGACCCTGGACCATCACGTCAGACATAAGACTCCTGTTGTTCAGCCAGCGATGAAATCAACGGAGCACCGCCTCGATGACGGTCAGGCGCTGCCACCAGCGGTAGCCGCTCTTCTCGGTGGGGTCCTCGAGGAGCCGCCCGCCCTTCTCGAGATAGTCCATCCACCGCCGGCTCTCCTTCGAGAGGCGGGCCGTGATGACCGGGATCTTGAGCGGCACCTCGAGGCTCGAGAGATCCTCGAGCGCGAAGACGCGGGCGAGCGCGGGCCGTACCTCGGCCTCCGAGGTCGACGAGAGCATGAGCACGAGGCGCGAGCCCTTCGCGAGGAGCCGCGGTGCCATCCGCACGATCTCGCCGTAGAGGAAGAGCCCCTCGAACGGGTTGTTCACCTCGGCGTGCGGGCGCGGCACGTAAGGTGGGTTGCACACCACGAGGTCGTAGGGCCCGCTCTCGGGGATGCGCCGCCCCGCGCGGTTCAGGGAGTAGGACACGAGCGTGTCGCCCGCGACCGGCGCGAGCGCCTCCATTCCCGAAAGGAGCGCGTCGGGGTTGATGTCCATGAGGCGCGCCTCGGCCACGGGAGATCCCGCGTCCCGGCACTTGCTGAGGACGTACTTCGAGAGGAACCCGCTGCCGCAGCCGATCTCGAGAAACGTGCGGGGAGGCCGTGCGCGGAGCAGCGGACGCAGCGCCTTCGCGAGGAGGAGCGTGTCGATCGTCGGAGACCACACGCCCGGGAAGCGGTGCTTGGGCCAGGTCACCGAGACGCCATCGAACTCCGTCTCGCGCACGGGGAAGTCCAGCAGCCGCATCACGAGGTCGCGCCGCACCGAGGGCAGAGCGAGGAGCGCCGCCGTGTCGAGCACGAGCTTCGGGTCCTTCACGGTGTGGACCCTGACGCCGCGGGCGCCCTTCGGCGGCGCCCCGCCGACGGCTTCGCGCACCTCGTCGCCGACGGCCCACAGCGACAGCTCGCGGAGATTCCTCTCGATCCGGATCAGCATGCGGGAGAGTGTACGGAAAGGCGCGAAACGAAACGCCTCCCGGTTCGTAGATACGGGCAGATGAACGTCCGCCTGACGGTCCCGGCGCTCTTCGGCGCGCTCCTCCTCATCACCCCCGGCCCCCTCCGTTCCGAAACCCTTCCGGGCCCGCAGCGCTTCTCCGTCCCCCGCGCCACGAACGCCGTGAAGGTCGACGGCGTGCTGGACGACGAAGCCTGGAAGGGCGTCGTGCCCGTGCTCGTCCCCTTCGAGGTGAACCCGGGCGAGAACACGCCGGCGCTCGTCAAGACCGAAGCCTTCATCACACACGACGCCAAGGCCCTCTACGTGGGCATTCGGGCGTACGACCCGGACCCGAAGCTCATCAGAGCGCAGTACACCGATCGCGACCGGGCCTACGCGAACGACTTCGTGGGGATCGTCCTCGATACCTACAACGACGAACGGCGGGGCTTCGAGTTCTTCGTGAACCCGCTCGGCGTCCAGATGGACCTCATCCAGGACGACACCCAGGGCGGCAACGAGGACGACAGCTGGGACACGCTCTGGACCTCCGCGGGGCGCATCGTCGAGGACGGCTACATCGTGGAGATGGCGATCCCGTTCTCCTCCCTGCGCTTCCGTCGCAGCGAGGCCCCGCAGACCTGGGGCGTGGACGTGCTGCGCATCTACCCGCGGAACAGCCGGTACGTGTTCCGCACACAGCCCCAGAGCCGGAACCGCAACTGCACCGTCTGCCAGTTCTCCAAGATGACGGGCTTCGACCGCATCGATCCGGGCCGCAACATCGAGGTCTCCCCCACGGTCACGGTCCACCGCACCGACGAGCTGGGCGAAAGCGGCGCGCTGGACTCGGGGAAGTGGGACTTCGATCCCGGCCTCTCGGCCAAGTGGGGCATCACCCCGAACCTCACGCTCAACGGGGCGCTCAACCCGGACTTCTCGCAGATCGAGGCCGACGCGGCCCAGCTCGACATCAACACGCAGTTCGCGCTGTTCTTCCCCGAGAAGAGGCCGTTCTTCCTGGAAGGAGCCGATACGTTCTCGACGCCCATCCAGGCCGTCTACACGAGGACGATCGCCGACCCCGACTGGGGCGCCAAGATCACGGGCAAGCAGGGCCGGAGCGCTCTCGGGCTCTACGTCACGCGTGACGCCCGCACGAACCTCATCGTGCCCGGCAGCGAGGGCTCCGAGCTGACGACGCTCGAGGGGAAAAGCCTCGACTCCGCGTTCCGCTACCGCTACGACCTCGGCGAGGCCTCGAACGTCGGCGTCCTGTACACGGGCCGGGAAGGCCCCGGCTACTCGAACAGCGTCTACGGAGCCGATGCCTACGTGCGGCTCACGCCGAAGGACTCCCTCTCCGTGCAGGTCCTGGGCTCCTCCACGAAGTACCCGGAGGCGACGGCCACGGCGTTCGAGCAGCCTCAGGGCCAGTTCGGCGATCGGGCGTTCTCCTTCGCGTACCGCCACCAGACCCGCACGTTCACCCTCCGGGCGAGCTACACCGACATCGGCAACCGGTTCCGTGCCGACTCGGGGTTCGTGCCGATGGTGAACACCCGGCAGCCCGTCGTGGGCGGCTCCTACACCTGGCGGCCGAAGAAAGCGGGCGGCTTCTTCACCCGCATCAGCGTGGGCGGCGACTGGGACCGCACCGACGAGGAGGCCGGCGGTCGCAAGCTCGAGGAGGAATGGGAGGGCTTCGTGGAGGGCAACGGCCCGCTGCAGTCGTACCTCGGCATCGGCGGCGGCACACGGGAGCGCACGTACAACGGCGTGACGTTCCGCGAGAACTTCGGCTGGTCGTACCTCGAGATCAAGCCCCTGGCGATGGTGTCGCTTGAGCGGGACGCGGCGTTCGACCACCCGGTCGAGTTCGCCAACACGCAGCTGGGCCACGGGCCCTTCCGG
>CAZXSG010000417.1:0-4758 GCA_964643185.1 uncultured Holophagales bacterium | reverse complement strand
GCGGTGGACGGACAGCGCGTTGGGGCTGCCATAGACTGCCGTTCCCTCCGGGTCGAGGCGCACGAAGCCGTCCCCCACCCGCGGCGAGTCCGCGTGGTCGCTGCGCGGCCCGGGCACCGGGAAGTGGCCGTTGGCGATCATCTGGGTCAGGTCGGCCGCGCTCTGGAGGTAGGACAGCTCCAGCCGGCTGGGCGTCCTCACGCCGATGCGGTCGGTGGGCAGCCCGCCAACGAGCACCAGGAGGATGTTGTGAATGGGGTAGATCGCCTGCAGGAGGCCGATCTGCTTGTCCGAGAAGCCGAGCGGCTTGCACAGCAGGTCGGCGAGCGGCACGATGCAGTCGTAGACGTAGTAGTTGCACATCATCGAGATGGACAGGAGGACGAGGACCGTCCAGCGGAGCGAGGGCGGCGGGGCGGGAAGGGCGCTCGTTTGGGTGCTCACGGCCGGGAAGGATGGCACGAGCCGCGCCGGTGGGGGAACGCCAACCTTCGGCGATTCAGCGCGCCGGTGGCGTTTCCCGGCCCGGGGGGCTGAACGAATCGGAACAGGCGAGCTCGAGGACCGCCGTCCGCCCCTCCTCCACGCGGATCCCCGCGGACGGTCCGATCGCCACGGGTCGTCCCGCGGCGTCGGAGGGGAACGCGAGAACCCGATATCGCCCGGGCGCGAGGTCGCGCACCTCGAAAGCGCCCTCGGCGTCGATCAGAAGAGGCACGCCGAGCCCACCCTCCAGAGAGATCAGCTGGAGGAGGCCGAGCGGTCCCCCGAGTCCGGGGCACAGCTGACCCACGAGGGCCCCGCTCGGGCGGAGCGCCACGTCGAGCACCTCGGAATCCTCCACGGACCTCACGACGGTCGCGAAACCGGGATGGACGAACCGCGCGCGCACGGCCCGCTCCTCTTCGAGGAAGCCCGCGAGCTCGTAGCGGCCGAACGCGTCGGTGCGCGTCTCGAGGCCCGAGCTGCCGAAGGCTTGCCGGCCTGGCGTGACGACGACCCCTGCGACGGGCTCTCCGGTTCTCACGTCGGTCACGACGCCGCGGAGCGCGCGTCCCCTCGGCAACGCCACGTCGCCGAGGTCGACGTCCCGGCCCGGCCTCCTTCGACCGAGGCTCTGCCTCGCGGGAAGGTAGCCGCGCTGCCGCACGACGATCTCGATCTCGCCCGGGAGGGTGACGAAGAGCTCGAACCGTCCGTCGGCGTCTGCGGTCGCGGCTCCGCCGTCGGTCTCGGCACCGTCGTTCGTCGCGGCAAGGAGCGAGATCGTGGCCCCGGCCACCGGTTCGCGGCGGTAGTTCAGGACACGGCCGGTGACGCGCTCGGCCCGCGTGAGGGTGACGGCGAGCTTCGATTCGCCGCCCCACGAGCCGCGCGCGCTCACATGCTCCTTCGCCGTCGCGCGCCAATCGAGAGCCGTTCCGGGCACCCCTGCGGGCAGCGCGAACCGGATCTCGCCGGCCGGCCCCGAAACGGAATGAAGGCGCCGCACGTCGTCGCCCGGGATCACGAGCGTGACGTGGGCGCCTTTCACCGCGAGGCCGAGATCGTCGACGACGAGGCCCTCGACCCCGCGGCTCTCGGGCGTACTCAGCGTGAGGAGACCGACGAGCGCGACGGACGAGAGCATCAGGCCGGGTGCGGAGCCCGGAGCGGGCGGAGCCACAGGGTCAGCGAACGCGAACCTGGCCGTCGGCCGCACCCGCCTTCTGGGGCTTGCCGGGCTGCTCGAAGAGCGATCGCACGCGGAGCTCGACGACGCACGGACCACCGGCCTCGGGGATCTGGCACGGAGGCGAGCTGCGGAGGAGACGCGTGCGCGGCGGCACGTCCATGCCGGCCGTGGTGAAGCTCGCGACGTACGGCCCGGCGAACGGGACGCGTACGGAGAAGCGTCCGTCGGGGCCGACCCGCACCGGCACCGAGCGCGTTTCGTCGGCGTTGAGGAGCGCGCCCATCGCCGAGCCCTTCACGGCGCCGTCGACCTTGAGCATGCCCTGCACCTCGGGCCCCTCGCACCCGAAGGAGACGTCCGCGGTGCGGCCGTCCTCGATGGTCACGATCTCGCCGAGCCTCACGAAGTGGGCGTCGGCCCCGGAATCGAACGAACGCGTGAGGGCGTACTTGCCGGCCTCGAGCGTCTCGACGACGGCCTTCCCTTCGGCGTCCACGGCGACGGTCTGGCCGTCGAGACCCAGCTCCGGGTTCACGCCGAGGCTTCCGCCGCCCGCGCCGCAGAACCGCACGAGGAGCTTTCCACCTCCGGTGAGCGCGAGGTCCACGTCGTTCGCGGCGCCGTCCACCTCGATGGTCTTGCCGGCGAGCCGGGGCCCGCGGGCGCGGAGCCTCACGGGCTCCCCTTCAGGCACGCCGGGAATCGCGAACGTGCCGTCGTCCTTGGTGGTCACGGTGCGCTCGGCGTCGGTCGTGGCCGAGAACGTCTGCCGGCCCGAGCGGGCCCAGAGCACGGAGGCGCCCGGGACGGGGTTGCCCGTCACGGCGTTCCGCACCTGGCCGCGCAGCGTGCGGCCCCGGAACAGCTTCACGTCACCCAGCTCCAGGTCCTTGCTGGCCGGGTCGAGCGGGATGGTCTTTTCCACGTAGCCTTCGGCGCGCAGGGAGAGCACGGCCTTCACCGCGCGGACCTCTTCGGCCGGGACGTCGAGGAACACCTCGAAGCGTCCCTGCCCGGAGTTCTCCCCGAGCGATTCACTGCGGACGCCGGTGACGGCGCGATACGAGATGACGACCTTCGGGGCGAGCGGGGCGCCGCTCTCGTCCACGGCGCGGCCGGCCACGCGCGGCGCGCGATCCAGCGCGACGTCGGCCGTGCCCTCCTTGCCGGTGACCTTGCGGACGGTGCGGTAGCCGCGCTTCGAAACCTCGAGGTCGAGAGGCCCTGCGGGGAGACCCGCGGCGCGGAACGAGCCCTTGGCATCGGTGGTGGCGGTGACGTTCGCGATGCCCGCGCGCTGCGAGCCCTCGCGGACGACGACGGTCGCTCCAGCCAGGCCGGAGCCGCCCCGCTCGCGGACGACGCCGGAGAAGGCGCGGTCCGCGGCGTGAACGTCCGTCGCGGCCAGGGAGAGGATCGCGGCGAGCGCGATGGGGAAGGTGGAAATCTTCTTGTTCAAGTGTCCTCCGTGTAGGTCGCTACCCCGTGCGTGCGGGCAGCAGGAGGTTCTACGGATTCCAGCCTTCCCGCATCGTGGTGAACGGGAAACCCAGTTATGGGTTTCCCGGGCCCTTCCGCTCCGCTCGCTTCGCTCGCCTTCCCTAAAAATTGACTTCGAGGCCGAAAGAGACGCGACGCCCCGGGGTGGGATAGCCCGCGACCTCCTGGTAGTCGCGATCGAACAGGTTCGCCGCGCGCGCGTACGGCGCCACGACATCGAAGAGCTTCGGGCCGGTGACCGAGAGATCGAACCGCACGTGGGAGGGGTTCGTCACCGTGGCGAACGTGGCCGCGTCCACGTCACGCCGCGAGCCCACGACCATCGCCGTCAGCTCGAACGAGGCCGTGTCGAGGACCTTCCCGCCGAACGTCAGAGACGCGCGGTTCTTCGGCCGCCGGAGGAGCTGCTCGCCCGTTGCGCGGTCCTCCGTGTCGAGACGCGTGGCCGAGGCCCTCACGAAGAGCGCGTCGGTGAGCTCACCGCGCACGACGAGCTCGACGCCCTGCGTTCGAGCGCGCCCGACGTTCTGGTTCCTGTTCGAGACGAAGTCGTACTGGATGAGCTCCTGGATGTCGTTGCGAAAGAGCGCCATCTCCACGACGAGCCGGGGAAGCACCTTCCACTCCACGCCGGCCTCGTAGGCGACCGAAGTTTCCGGTTTCAGCTCCGGGTTGCCGCTGAACGGGAAGTAGAGCTCGCCCGTCGTGGGCGAACGGAACGCGCCGCCCACCGAGGCGCGGAGCTTCCAGCTCGCGCTCGCGCGATACGCCGCCGTGAGGCGCGGGCTCACGTGGCTGCCGAACGCGCTGTGGTCGTCCCAGCGCAGGCCGGCCGTGACGTCGAGCCGGTCCTTGAGCACCGAGATCCTGTCCTCGGCGAAGACCGAGAACGTGTGGAGCGATTCTCCATCGAGGTTCGTGCCATAGGAGTCGCGGCTCGTCACCGTGACGCGCTCGTAGTCGGTGCCCAAAGACAGCCGATGCGCGCCCGCCACGTGCCCGAGCGAGAGGCTCCCGCCCGCGCGCCGGGCCTGGGAGTCGCTGTGGGTGTAGCCGAAGGATCCTTCGGGATCGTCGAACGTGGGCTCGTCCTTCGCGTAGATGCCCTGCACCTCGACCGTCGTGGCCGCACCCAGCCGCAGGGAGATCGGCAGGGCGATCGTCGTGGTGTCGACCGTCGTCTTGCGGAGCGGGCTCGGAGTCGAGCCCGAGAACGGAACGCCCGCCGTGGCCGAGTCGTTTCTCACGATCGCCCCGACGCGCAGATCTTCGGTGAGGTTCACGTGGAACCCGCCGGCCAGGTTCGTGACGTCGTAGGCCGAGTTCGGGAGCTCCAGACCGTCGGTCGTGCGGCGATTCCAGGATGCCGTCACGTCCACCGGCCCACCCGCGTACGACACGGTCGACTCGGCTTCGCGGGACCCCAGGTTTCCGAGGGAGGCCGGGCCATGTACCGACACGCCCGTTTTCGGCGCCCGTCGCGTGAGCATCTGGATCACGCCGCCGACGGCCTCGCTGCCGTAGAGAGGGGAGAACGGGCCGCGACCAACCTCGACGCGCCCGGATGACGCGGTCGACCCGGG
>CAZXSG010000416.1:0-4773 GCA_964643185.1 uncultured Holophagales bacterium | reverse complement strand
CAGCGATCGCCTCGCCTGGGGGGGTCTGGGGGGCGCGGCGTAGGAGCGCCCCCCGGGGTATTGCGGCGTAGCAGCGCCTCACGACCCCGGAAAAAGCAGCGATAGCCCCGCCTGGGGGGGTCTGGGGGGCGCGGCGTAGGAGCGCCCCCCGGGGAATTACTGCGCTTGTGGCTGGGGGCCGATCATCTTCGCGAGGTCGCGAACGCGGCAGGCATAGGCCCACTCGTTGTCGTACCACGCGAAGACCTTGATCATCGTGCCGCCGAGGACGCGTGTGAGCGGCATGTCCACGATCGCCGAGAACGACGAGCCCGTGTAGTCGATCGAGACGAGCGGCTCGTTCGTGGCGTCGAGAATACCCTTCAGACTCCCCTCCGCGGCTTCCTTGAGCGCTGCATTGACTTCCTCGACTGTCGTGGACTTCTCGACCTCGAGCACGAAGTCGATGAGCGACACGTCGTGCGTCGGAACGCGCACCGCGAGGCCGTCGAAGCGGCCTTTCAGAGCGGGGAGCACCTCGCCGATCGCCTGGGCGGCGCCGGTCTTCGTCGGGATCATCGAGAGCCCGGCCGCCCGCGCGCGACGCAGATCGTCGTGCGGCAGGTCGAGGAGCTGCTGGTCGTTCGTCATCGCGTGCGTCGTGTTCAGGAAGCCGCGCTTGATGCCGAATTTGTCGTTCAGCACCTTGGCGACGGGCGCCGCGCAGTTCGTCGTGCACGAGGCGTTCGAGATGATCTTGTGGTTCACCGGGTCGTACATCCCCTCGTTCACGCCGAGGACGATCGTCACGTCCGGCCCCTTCGCGGGGGCGGTGATGATCACCTTCGGCGCGCCCGCCGCGAGGTGCTTTTCGGCCTTGTCGCGCGAGGTGAAGCGTCCCGTGCACTCGAGCACGACGTCGACTCCGAGCATGCCCCAGGGAATGCGCTCGGGACTCGGCTCGCGCAGCACGCGGATGCGGTCTCCCGCGACGAGGAGATCGCTCCCCTCGATCTCGACCGGGCGCTGGAATTTCCCGTGCACCGAGTCGTGCTTCAGGAGGTGCGCCATGGTGGGGAGATCCCCCAGCTCGTTGATGGCGGCGAAGTCGATTCCGGTGTCGCCCAGGCTCGCCCGGACGACGGTCCGGCCGATACGGCCGAAGCCGTTGATGCCGATTCGCGTTTTTCTCACACGCGCATTTTACGTGAAGAGCCTCCATGCGCCGATTCCGCTGGTGCGCGGCTCCCGTCACCAAGGCTCTTCCTGCCGTTCGCCATGTCATCATCGAAACCATGAGGAAGCGCGTTTCCTTTCTTTCTCTCCTCGTCGCGATCTCCGTCCTCGAACCGGTCGCGCTCGCCGAGGAGGCTCCGCGCAAGCCCAAGCTCGCGGTGATGGTCGCGATCGACGGCCTCTCGTTCCCCAGGCTCATGGAGTGGAAGCCGTACTACCGGTACGGTCTCAAGCAGCTCCTCGAGGAGAGCACCATCGAGGCCCAGGCGCGCTACCGCCACATCAACTCCGAGACCGGACCGGGCCACGCCTCGCTCGGCACCGGAGCCCCGCCCCGCGTGACGGGAATCGTGGCGAACCGCTGGTTCGAGTCCGACGGCGCGGGGGGCTACAAGGCGTTCTACTGCACCGACAACCCGTCCAGGGACCCCGACGCCGACGAATCCGAGAAGATCCCGGGGCCTCAGAACCTGAGGGTCCCGACGCTCGCCGACCGCCTCGTGGCGGCGTCCCCCGAATCCCGCGTCGTCTCGGTCTCGGGCAAGGACCGCGGGGCGATCTTCATGGCCGGGCGCGACCGGCGCCACCTCGTTTACTGGTACGACCAGACGACCGGCCGGTTCACGAGCTCGGACGCCTACGACGAGCGCACGCCGCTCGCGGTGATGGGCCGGAAGATCGTCAAGAGGTACAACGACACGAAGGCCGGCGGCATGCTGCCTGCCCGGATGGGCCTCCTCTGGAAGAAGCTGCCGGCCGAGGCCTGCTGCGCAAAGCCGTCTCCGTTCGACCCCGCGCTCCCCGCGCCCCAGAAGGGGCTCGAGCGATACCAGGTGGCGCATGTCGGGGTGGGCTTCGACCACGACTTCTCGCGCTTCGAGACGGGCTACTTCAAGGGGCTCTACAACACGCCCCTCATCGACGAGCTCACGACCGACATCGCGCTCGCGTTCCTCGGCGACGCGGAGCTCGAGCTCGGCCACCGGGACGCCCCGGACCTGCTCTGCATTTCGCTGTCGGCGCAGGACACGGTGTCGCACTACTACGGCTTCGAATCCGAGGAGAACCTCGACGCCCTGCGCCGGCTCGACGTGCAGCTGGGTCGAATCCTGGACGAGCTGGCGCGCAACTTTCCGAAGGGCAGCGTGGTTCTCGCGCTCTCGGCCGACCACGGCTTCACGCCGATCCCCGAGGCCCGGCGCCGCGCCGACAAGACGGCCACCGGCGGCGGCCGGCTCGTCTACAGCGAGGGAACCCTCAACGGCTTCCTCACGCGCCTCAACCGGCTCGTCGCCGAGGACCTCTGTGTCGATCCCGCGCGCCGGCTCATCTGGGGCGCCGAGGGCTACAACGTCACCTGGAACCGTCCCGTGTTCCCCGTGAAGAGCGTCGAGGGACCCTGCGGCCCCGCGGGGCGGAGCGTCTCGATCGAGGAGTTCGAGGCCGCGTTCGTGAAGCGCGCCAAGAACGTCTTCGCCGAGGAGCTGAGCGACGTGTACCTCGTCTCGCAACGCGCCCGCTGGCCGAAGAGCGATCCCATGACGGAGTTCGTGGAGAACGACTGGGACGCCAGGCGCTCCGGCGATGCGGTCCTCATTCCACGCCCCTTCGTGCTCATGCACTGGGATCCGGGGCGGGGCTCGGGGCACGGCTCGCCTCACGAGTCCGACATCCACGTGCCCCTGCTCTTCTGGGGGGGCGGATGGCCCGCGATGCGAAGTGACCGCCCCACGACCCCCTACGACCTCGCGCCGACACTGGGCCGGCACCTCGGCGTGCCGCTCCCCGACGCCGTGGGAAAGGCGCTCCTGCCCCCCGCGCCCGCGCGGTGAACACGGGCGAGCCTCCCCGCAAGCGGCGTCCCCGTTACGCGGGAACGCATCCGAGGCGCTTCGAGGAGAAGTACAAGGAGAGGGATCCGGTCCGCTTCCCCGAGGAACGCGAGAAGGTGCTCGCGAGCGGCAAGACGCCTGCGGGGTCTCATGTTCCGATTCTCGTGAACGAGGTCCTCGAGGCGCTGTCGCCACGGCCCGGCGAGGTCTTCGTGGACGGCACGCTCGGCTGGGGTGGACACGCCGAGGCCGTTCTCGGAAGGCTCCTCCCCGGCGGCCGGCTCGTGGGGCTCGACGTCGACACGGCCGAGCTGCCACGCACGATCGAGCGGCTCCGGGGTGTGGGCTTTTCCGCAGAGGTGTTCACGGGCGTCAGGCGGAACTTCGCCGGCCTCCGCGGCGCGCTCGACGAGCTGGGCCTGCCGGCCGTGCACGGCATCCTTCTCGACCTCGGCGTCTCCTCGATGCAGATCGACGATCCGGCGCGGGGCTTTTCCATCAAGCGCGACGGGCCGCTCGACCTGCGCATGGATCCCGCCCGCGGCGCGCCCGCGCACGTGCTTCTCGAGCGCCTCTCCGACAAGGCTCTCGAGAAGGCGCTCGCCGCGCAGGACGAAACGCACGCGGCGCTCCTCGCTCAGGCCATCGGCGCGCGGCGCGGAGAGATCCGCACGACGCAGGCGCTCAAGTCGACGATCCTGGAGGCGCTCGCATCCCTTTCAGAAAGAGAGCGCCGGGAACTGGCCGACGTCCCGGTGCGCCGGGCGTTCCAGGCGCTGCGCATCCTCGTGAACGGCGAGGGCACGGCGCTCGACGCCTTCCTCGTGGCGCTGCCCGCGTGCCTCGCACCGGGCGGGCGCGTGGCGATTCTGTCGTTCCACTCGGGCGAGGACCGCGCCGTGAAGAAGGCCTTCCAGAGCGGCCTCCGGAGCGGGGCCTTCGCGGCCGTTGCCCCGGAGGTCGTCCGCGCATCTCCGGAAGAGCGCCGCGCGAACCCGCGCTCCACCTCGGCCAAGCTCCGCTGGGCGATCCGCGCGTGAACCTCGATCCGGCGCGCGAGGCGCGGGCGAAGGCCGGGCTCGAGGAGCACTTCAGGAAGAGCGGCTACTGGAATGCCAGCGAGGCCGCGGACTTCACGTTCGGAATCCAGCCCGCGCGAGAGCGGCTCGCGTGGCTGGCGGCACAAGGGCTCGCGCCGAGAGGCCGTGGTCTCGTGTCCGGTGCCGCGGCCGGCACCGAGCTCCTCGCGCTGAAGGAAGCCGGGTGCGAATCCGTCGCGGGCCTCGAGGTCGATCCCGAGTACGTGACGCTCGCTCGAAACCGCTTCGAGGAGGTCGCCGGCCTCGAGATCACGCTCTACGACGGCCTCGTCGCGCCCTTTCCCGACGCCTCTTTCGACACGGTGTACTCGAGCCACGTCGTCGAGCACACGGCGGACCCTCCGGGTTACGTGAAGGAGCTCGTGCGAATCCTCGCTCCAGGCGGCGCGCTCCTGATGGAGTTTCCAACCCGATATCACGTTACCGAGCTCCACACCGGCCTCCCCTCCGTGGAGTGGCTGCCGCGGCCTCTCCGGAACGCCGTGCTCGGAGTCGTCGGCTCGCACCCGCTCCCGTTTCTCCGGGAGACCCGGCGGCGGGCCCGCAGCATCCTCGACACGGGGCTCCGTCAGGTGAGCCGCGGCGACATCGTGCGCTGGGCGCGCCCGGCGTGGGTCGTCGCGTGG
>CAZXSG010000415.1:0-4778 GCA_964643185.1 uncultured Holophagales bacterium | reverse complement strand
TGTGGGCCGTCGCCCCGACGGGGCAGACGAGCTCACAGGGGGCCATCTCGCAGTGCATGCACATCACCGGCTGGTTGTAGAGCTTCGGCTCGTCGGGATTCTGACCCTCGTAGTACTGGTCGATGCGGATCCAGTGCATCTCGCGGCCCCGCGAGACCTGATCCTTGCCCACGATGGGGATGTTGTTCTCGGCCTGGCAGGCGATGACGCAGGCGTTGCAGCCGATGCAGGTCGTGAGGTCGACCGACATTCCCCAGGCATGGTCGGTCACCTGCTTGGAGTAGTCGTAGAGGGGAAGGAAAAGCGTGTCGTCGGCCTTGGGAACGTATCCGTGGCCGCCGTGCTCCTTCGCGAAGTCGGCCAGGGGCTTGGACCTCACGAGGTCGCGGCCTTCCATCCGGAAGTGCGTCTGCGAGCTGACCAGCTTGTAGGTGGCGCCGGTCTTCGTGACCTCGGCGGCCGCGACGGAGAGGGCATCCGAGGTGCGAATCACGTAGGCGTCGAAGCCCGTGCCGGTCCCGACCTTGCCGGTCTTGCGCCGTCCGTATCCGAGGTGGAGGGTGATCGTGTCGGCCGCCTGGCCCTGCAGCACCCAGACGGGCGCCTTGACCGAGCGGCTGCCGACCTTGATCTCGACGACGTCGTGGTTCTTGACGCCGAGCTTCTCCGCGGTGCTGAACCCGATGAGCGCCGCGTTGTCCCACACGAGCCGCGTGTGCGGCTTCGGGAGCTCCTGCAGCCAGCCGTTGTTCGCGAAGCGGCCGTCGCCGATCGCCGGGTCGGGCCGGAAGACGATGGAGAAAGCGCCCTTCGGCATCGCGTTCAGAACGCCTGCGGCAGCCGTCACCGCTTCGGCCTTGAGGGCCGGCGTGACGGGCGCTGCCGGGCCTTCTGGGAGAACGCCGTCGTGGAGGGCCTTGCGCCAGGCGGCCTCGAAAGCGGCCGCACCGAGCTTCTTCTGCCAGTACGCCTTCACGATGTCGTGCCCGTTCCGGGTCTTCTCGAGGAAGAGGTCCATCACCTCGAGGAGCGACTTACCGCCGTAGAGAGGCTCGATCACCGGCTGGACGAGCGACGCGGTGCCGTCGAACGCGCGGGCGTCGCCCCACGTCTCGAGGAAGTGCGCGGCGGGGAGCTGCCACTGACAGTACTCGGCGGTCTCGTCGGTCTCGCGCCCGATGTGGATCCTCAGTCCCACCTTCTTCAGGGCTTCCGTGAAGCCCAGGTCGGGAGGAGCAGCGAAGACGGGGTTGGCGTCGGCGATGAGGAGCGTATCGACCTTCCCCTCGTTCATCTCGCCGACGAGCTCCTTGAGCGCGGCGAGCTGGTCGATGGGCCGGGCCTCGGCGGGCTCCCGGTGGACGACGGTCGTGCCCGAGTTGCCGAGCGCCGCGTTGATCGCGTGAACGAGGACCTGCAGCGCGGCCGGGGTGTGCTCGCCGGCGACCACGAGGCCGGCGGCACCGGCCGCCTTCAGGTCGAGGGAAGCCGCGGCGACGTGCTGCGAGAGCACGGTGTCGAGCTCGGGCTTTTCGACCCCCGGAGCTCCGACGGCCGCGGCGAGCGCCTGCGCGAAGAGGAACACGCGCGGCGGCGTGAGCGGAAGCCGGTGGTCGGCCACCGTGCCCGAGGACGTCGGCGTGGATTCGATCGCGTAGTAGCGGCTCATCGCGGCGGCGTCCTTGCGGGCGCGGCGCCGGGTGGCGAAGTCGTGCTGGTACCTGACGGCGCCGGGGCCGTCGATCATGAAGTCGGCGTCGAGCCCCACGACGACGCTCGCCTTCGTGAAGTCGTAGGTGGTCTCGACGTACTGGCCGAACGCGAGCTGCGAGGCTTCTCGCACCGCGCCGCGGCCCGCCGGCTCCCACTGGATCCACTTGGCCTTGGGGTGCTTTTCCAGGAACGTGCCGATCTGATCGGCGAGGGCGGGCGAGGTGACGGTCTCGGTGAGGATCCGGACGCCTTCGCCCAGAAGTCCCTTCCAGGCCGGCAGCTTCGCGGTGAGCTCTTCCGTGAGCTGCAGCCAGGTCTTGTTGGTCTCGAGCTTTCGCACGGTCTGCGTGCGCTCGGGATCGTAGAGGTCGAGGAGGGCCGACTGCGTGAAGAGGCTCGTCTTGCCGAGGCTGCCCGGGTGCTCGGGGTTGCCCTCGAGCTTCGTGGGCCGGCCGAGGTGGCTCTCCACGAGGATCCCGATTCCGTAGCCCCCATGGAGGGCCGTGGACGCGAAGTACAGGGGCACGCCCGGGAGCACCTCTTCGGGTTGCTTGACGTAGGGGACGATCTTTTCCTGCGGCTGCCGGGTGCAGGCCGCGAGGCCGCCGAGCGCGAGCGACGCCATGCCGAGCTCGAGAAAGCGGCGCCGGTTGAAGCCCTGCTCGAGGCTCTCGTCCCATTCGGAAGCATGCTTGGGGAACTCGCGATCGAGGAACGACTGGAACTCCTCGGTCGCGGCCAGCTCCTCGAGCCCACGCCAATACTTGGGACCGCTCTCGCTCGCGAGCTTCTCGCGAATCGCGGCGAAGTCCAGGCTCGGGCCGGTGTCCGGGGTCGTCAGGCCGCCAGTCGGCGAAGGGGTCTCGGGACCGGTCATCTCTTCCCTCGTTCTCATGAGCACGTCAGTAGTGGCAGGTGCTGCAGCTCGTGAGGGCCCACTCGGAGCGGATGTGGTAATCCTCTTTGAGCTTCTTGCCCTGAGCCAGCTGGTCGGCCGCCTTGAACTCCATGTTGAAGACCTCTTCCTTGGGGCGCAGGTTCTTCTCGGGGTTGCGGTGGCAATCCAGGCACCAGCCCATCTGGAGCGTCTTTTCCTGCTTCAGGAGGGCCATCTTCCCGACGGCGCCGTGGCAGGACGCGCAGCCGACGCCCTTGGCGACGTGGATGCTGTGGTTGAACTGCACGAAGCCGGGCAGGTCGTGGACGCGGTTCCAGCGGATGGGAACGTTGGTGCGGAAGCTCTCGCGCACCGGCTCGAGCATGGGGCTGTCGTTCCAGATGAGCTTGTGGCAGTTGTAGCAGGTGGCGGTGGGGGGAAGACCGGCCGAGGAGGACTTCTCGACGGCGGTGTGGCAGTACCGGCAATCGATGCCGAGTCCGCTCACGTGGTGCTCGTGGCTGAACGGAATCGGCTGGGGGATGGTCGTCCCGGTCCTTGTGTTGTAGCCGGATCGGTCGACGATCATCACCGCACCCAGGGTGCCGCCCACGAGGAGAGCTCCGAGAACGATGGACGCCTTGGAGATGGAGTTCGCGCTTTTGTGGAATAGCTGCGACATCGCTGATGAGCCCCTTCTCGTCCCAGGAATTCCGGATAAGCCGCGAACCCTACTTCAGGACGGACATTTCTGCAAGATCAACGATAAAGATGCATCCGATCTCGGGCTCCAAGAAAACCGATCGCGTTGCAGGGCAAGGATTTCCACCATTTGGATTGCACCATTTGGTACTACCGCAGGTTTAGGAACCGCCTTGGTCCGAGGGCGGGCAGCGATGCCCAATCAATCGACAAAAGACTGCTGAAAAACCATACGGTCCGAAAGTCTCACGGCGGAAAGGTCATTTCCCCAGACACAACCCGTGTCCAACGCAAGAAGACGTGCCTCCACGTGGAGGCCGAGGGCGCTCCAATGCCCGAACACGACGGTCTCGCTGGCCGTCCTCCGGCCGGGAACCTGGAACCAGGGCCGGCAGCCCGGCGGGGCCTCGCGGGGAGGCCCGCTGAAACCGGTGCACGGCGTTCCGTCGTCGTGGCAGGTCCGTATTCTGGTGAACGTCGCCACGGCGCGGAGCGTCTCCACGAGGTCCCGTGAGAGGCCGGGTTCCGTGGCCTCACCGTCCTTCAGGCGTCCGGCGATCTTGGCGAGAAACGCGGGCCCGTCGTCCCGCATGCGGGCCTCGGCGTCCCGCGCGAGGCGGTCGATCGTCTCGACGCTCCACGCGGGATGCAGCCCGGCGTGAACGAGGAGGAATCCGTTCTCGCGATGAACGAAGGGGAGCCCTCGAAGCCAGGAGAGAAGCTCCTCGCGATCCTTGGCCTTCAGCACGTCGTCGAGCGTGTCGCCCTTGCGCTTCTCCACGAGGCCCTCCGCCCGCGCCAGGAGGTGAAGGTCGTGGTTTCCGAGCACCGCGACGATGCGGTCGCCGAGATCCCGCGCCCAGCGCAGGACGTCGAGCGAACGGGGGCCCCGGTTCACGAGGTCTCCGACGAGCCAGAGCGTGTCTTGAGCGGGGTCGAACTCGATCCGCTTGAGGAGCTTCTGGAGGGTCCGATAGCAGCCCTGCAGGTCCCCGACCGCATATGTCGTCACGACCCCGAGACTAACAGGCCACGGGAAGGGCTACGAGCCCTCGAGGGGAGGGTGACTGGGACTGACGATGCCGAATCCCGCGGAGGCCACCGCGTTCCGGCCGGACCTCTTGGCCAGGTACATCGCGGCGTCGGCCTTGGCGAGGAGCTCCTCGCGCGAGGTACCGTCCTCGGGGAAGATCGCGAGCCCGAAGGAGGCGGTCAGCTTCTCGGTGATTCCCTCTTCGGCGAGGAGGGTGGCCTCCTCGAGACGCTCTCTCAGCCGCTGGACCGCGATGAGGCCGCCGTCGCGGCTGGTCTGCGGGAGGAGCACCACGAACTCGTCGCCGCCGTAGCGGAACGCCTGATCGATGAGGCGGATGTTCTCGAGGATGAGGTCGCCCACGCGGCGGAGGAGCTTGGAGCCGGCCAGATGTCCCCACGTGTCGTTCACGGCCTTGAACCGGTCGAGGTCGGGGTAGAGCAGCGGGGCGCC
>CAZXSG010000414.1:0-4795 GCA_964643185.1 uncultured Holophagales bacterium | reverse complement strand
AGACCGCCGGGACGAAAGCAGCACAGCAGGGGACGACTGCCGTCGATTCGCTGCTCTCGAACGTGAAGAAGACGACGCTCCCGAACGGTGCGACGGTGCTCACGCTGTCGACGCCTGGCACCGGCGTCGTCACCATCCTCACGCACGTGAAGGCCGGCTACTTCAACGAGCCCGACGAGGTGGCCGGCATGGCGCACCTCTTCGAGCACATGTTCTTCAAGGGCTCCAAGGGCTACCCCACGCCCGAAGGGCTCGACAACGAGCTGGGCGCGCTGGGCGGGCAGGACAACGCCGGCACCATCTACGACTCCACGACCTACCACTTCACGCTCCCGAAGGAGGGCTTCGAGCGGGCCGCCGCGCTGCACGCCGACGCGCTCGCCCGCCCCGAGTTCGACCCGAAGGAGCTCGCCAAGGAGGCCGAGGTCGTCATCGAGGAGTCGAACCGCAAGTACGACAACGCGCCGGCCGTGGCCACGGAGCGCATGTACGCGACGGCCTACACGAAGCACCGCATGAAGCGGTGGCGCATCGGCTCCAACGAGGTGCTCCGCAGCATCAAGCGCGAGAACCTCGTGGCGTTTTTCGACACGCTCTACCGGCCTTCGAACTTCGTGGTCGTGATCGCCGGCGACGTGACGCACCAGGAGGCCCTCCGCGTCGTGACGAAGACGTTCGGCGCGATTCCCAAGGGAGCCGTCGACAAGAAGCGCGGCCCCGCGGAGCCGCCGCAGACGGAAATGCGCTTCGGCGCGTCCTCGGCGGACCTGCGGGCCGGGTGGTCGGTCTACGGCTGGCAGACGCCGGGTGTGGGCCATGCCGACGAGGACGCACTGGGCGTCGTGGCGGCGATCCTCGGCGGCGGGCGCTCCTCGCGGCTCTTCCGCGCGGTGGTGGGGCCCCAGGGCGCGAGCCAGGTGGATGCGGGTCACTCCGCCTACGACGACATCGGCATCTTCGAGGCGCGGGCGTCCTTCGAGGAGCCGCGGCGGAACGAGGTGGACAAGCGCGTCCTCACCGAGGTCGCGCGCCTCGCGGCGTTCGGGCCCACGGCCACGGAGCTGGCGCTCGCCCGGGCGCAGATCGAGGCCGACCTCCTGCGCGGGTTCGAGACCTCGCTCAGCCAGGCCCAGTACCTCGGCCACTTCGAGGCGCGCGGCGGCTACAACCGCATTCGCGAGAGCCTGCTCGAGCTGGCCTCGCTGACGCCCGAGCGCGTGCGCGACGTGGCCCGCAAGTACCTGGTCACCGAGCACCTCACCGTGTACCACTACCAGCCCAAGGGCGCGAAGGTGGCGACCCGCGAAGAGGTCCTCGCGCTGGCGCGGGCGGCCGCCGGGGCTCCCGGCGCGGAACCCAAGGCCGTGGCCCAGGTTCCTCCTCCGCAGGCCCCGTTCCCTGGCGCGCCTAAGGGCGCAAAGGAGCTGATCGAGAAGCTGCCGAACGGCGCGACGCTCCTCGTCATTCCGCGCCCGGGGCGCACGATGATGTCCCTCGGCGTCTTCTTCGAAGGCGGACGGCTCCACGAATCGAGCGCCGATGCGGGCATCGCGACGCTCGCGGCGCGTTCCGCGCGGCGCGGCACCGCGAAGCGCACGGCCGAGGAGCTGGACCGCGCGGTCGCGCTCCTGGGCGCTGACCTCGCGCCCGTGGTGGGCGAACGCAACACGGGGTTCGCCCTCGACCTGCCCGTGACCCGCGCGCGCGACGGCATCGCGCTCCTCACCGAGCTCGTCGAGACGCCGGCGTTTCCCGAAGACGGTGTGGCCGAAGAGAAGCGGCTCCTCCTCGCGGCGCAGAAGCGCGCGCTGGATTCCGGAACCGACCGTCCCCTACAGCTCCTCTACTCCGGTCTCTTCCCCGGGCATCCCTACGGCTTCCCCGACGAGGGGCTGCCGGGCACGCTCGATGCCCTGGACGCCGCGAAGCTGAAGGCGTTCTGGGCCCGCCGCGCCGTGTCCGACGGCGCTCTCGTGGTCGTGGCCGGCGACGTGGACGCGACCGCTGTGAAGGAGGCGCTGAAGGGCTTCCTGGAACACCTGCCGCGCCGCACCGTCGCGCTGAGCGCCGTGCCCGCCGTCGTTCCGCCCGCCGCGCGCCTCGAGACCTCCGAGATCCGCACGCGCAAGCAGACGGCCATGGTGCTCGCATTCCCCACGGCCTCGGTCTCACAGCCCGACTATCCGGCCCTGCGTCTGCTGCAGCAGGTGACCTCGGGCCTCTCGGGCACGTTCGGCAAGGAGCTCCGCGGCAAGCAGTCCCTCGCGTACACCGTGCGCACTGAGGCCCCCATCCGCTCGCTCACGGGCTTCTTCCTCGCGTACCTCGCGACCGACGTCTCCAAGGAAGACGCCGCCAAGGCCGCGCTTCTCAAGGAGATCGGGCGGCTCACGGGCGACGGCATCGAGGACGGTGCCGTGGCGCGCGCGAAGGCTGGCTTCGCCGGTGCGTCCCGCATCCGGCTCCAGTCGACGGGAGTCATCGCCGGCGAGCGCGTGAGGAACCACTTCCTCTCGCTCCCCGCGGACTTCACGCCGCAGCTCATCGAGAAAATGAACGCCCTCTCTTCCGAGGATCTCCGCGCGGTGGCGAAGAAGTACCTCGCAGGCGACGTCTACGTGTTCGCGGCGCTCAGAGGCAAAGGCTAGGGACTCTCCGGGGTCCCGCGGGCGGGCACGGAGGTCATCAGATCGATGCGCCAGGCGGCGTTCTTGTAGACGAGGACGGCCGTCTCGTGAAGGGTGATGACGTCCGTGCCCGAGGGCCCTGTCATCACCATCGTGACGCGATAGCGCGTCCACGCCGTGTTCTGCTTGCGGCGCGTCTGGGAATCGGAAACGCGTCGCGCGATGGGGCGCGGCACGGCGTTCTCCTTCGCGAGGGCGAGGGTGGCCGGAACGTCGAGGACCCGGCCTCCGTCGATGCGCGTGAAGCCTTCGGTGAGGAGCTCGCGGAGCGCCGCCTCGTCTCCCTCGGCAAAGGCCTGCTGGAACTTCTCGATCGCGCGATCCGCTTCCGGAGCGGGCGAGCGCCCTTCCGCCGGGCCCGCGGAAGCCAGCAACGCGAGGGCGGCCAGGAGCGCGCGAAACGGACCTCTGAACATGAGGGAGCCTCCTTCGGACCCGCGGAGTATCCCCTCCCTCAGAACGGCTTGAAGCGCGGCACGCGGCGCCCGTCCTCGTCGACGAAGCCGTACTCCCCGGCGAGGTCGGCCACGAAGTGGATGCGGCCCGACTTCTTCATCACGGCGGAGTCCGCCGCGAGCGCGGCCACGGCACGGCCCACGTAGAGCGTCGACTCGCTGAGGTCGAACCGGAACTGCTGCTTGAGCTTCTCCGTGGTCACGAGCGCGAGCACGCGCTCGGTGCGCATGAAGCCCGGCATGAGCGTGACGACCGCGACCTTCTGCTTCTTCGTCTCGGCGGCCATGGCGCGGTTCAGGCCGTTGATCACGTCGTGGGAGAGCGTCCAGAGGAGCGGTCCGCCGTCGCCTCCCTTCGCAGCCGTCGTGTCCGCGTCCTCGCCGTCCACGGGCAGGATGCCGTCGGTGATGCCCACGATGAGCCCGCGGGCTCCCTTGCCGCCGGGCTTTTCCCTCAGGAGGAGCGGCATCGCGTAGCGGGCGGCGAGGTAGTAGGCGCCGGGGCCTGCCGACATGAGCCGCGTCCAGGCGCCTTCGCGTTCCTCCCAGAACGCCTTGCCCCACGAGCCCATCGCGTCGTCGAGGGTGCGCACGCCGTCGCCCGCGCCATAGACGGCGTTCGCGAGCACGTCCAGGCGGCCCGACTCCTTCTCGACCCTCTCGAACAGGGCGACCACGTCGGCCTCGACGGTGAAGTCCGTGCGCACGGGAATGCCCTTCCCTCCCCGTTCACCCACTTCGCGCGCCGTGCCTTCGATGGTGCCGGGTGCTCCGCTCGATGGCGGCCGCCCGGACTCGGTCGTGCGGCCGGCGACGTAGACGGTGGCTCCCGCCTCGCCGAGGGCGAGCGCGATGCCGCGTCCGGCTCCGCGGCTCGCTCCGGCAACCACGGCGACGCGACCTTCGAGGGGCATTTTCCGGCTCATGGCGCTTCCTCCTCGTCATTCTCCACGCTCTCGTTTAATCTAAACGCGCGTGCAGAAATGAAATCTAAATCCGAATTTAGAAACTGTCAAGGCGGAGCTTGATGCCGCGTCCGCGAAAGGCCTCGGACGACGAGATCTTCGGCGCCGCGGTACGCGTCATGTCGCGGGTCGGACCGGCCGACCTCACGCTCTCCGAGATTGCCCGGGAGGCCGGGCTCACGGCCGGCGCGCTCGTGCAGCGCTTCGGCGGCAAGAAGGAGCTGCTCCACCAGATGGCCTCGCAGCTCGCGGGCTCGACGGAAGACGCGATGGCGGCCCTGCGGGCGCGCAACCCGTCGGCCCTCGGCGCGCTGCGGGCGTATGCCCGGGGCTGGGCGCGCATGGCCGAATCGCCCGAGGCGCTGGCCCGGAACCTTGCGTACCTCCAGCTCGACCTCACGGATCCGGATCTCTACGAGAGCCTGGCGAAGCAGGCCCGCGCGACGCGCAAGGCGTTCGAGAAGCTGCTCGCCGAGGCCGTGGCCGCGGGCGAGCTGCCGCCGGCGACCGACGTGCCGGCCCTGGCCCGGGCCGTGGAGGTCCTACTCTCGGGCGCGCTCATGACCTGGGCCGTCCACCGTGAGGGGAAGGCCGACCGCTTCCTCCTCCGGGAGCTGGACGGGCTCCTCGCCCTGGCGGGTCGAAAGTCCGCGTAGCGCTGCTATCGTCCGGAGGTGGACGCGGTCTT
>CAZXSG010000413.1:0-4807 GCA_964643185.1 uncultured Holophagales bacterium | reverse complement strand
CCGGCCGCGGCGACGTGCACGTTCTGGGACACGGACTTCGTCGGCACGGACGGCGCGGGAGGCGGACGTTTCGAGGCACCGCACGCCCTCGCGGCTCACGCGCGGAGCCTCTGGGCCGGTGCCTGGCCGTCGGAACGCGAAGAGAGGCCGCTCGTCGTCTGCACCGGAGGGGAGCCGCTCCTGCAGCTCGACGCCGAGCTCGTCGACGCGTTCCACCGCGAGGGCTTCGCCGTGGCGGTCGAGACGAACGGCACGAAGCCGGCGCCCCCGGGGCTGGACTGGATCTGCGTGAGCCCCAAGGCGGACGCGCCCGTCGTCCTCACGTTCGGCGACGAGCTGAAGCTCGTGTACCCGCAGGCGAGCGCGCTCCCCGAGCGCTTCACGGAGCTCGCGTTCCGCCACTTCGTCCTGCAGCCCATGGACGGGCCCGATCGGGAGAGGAACACGCGCCTCGCGGCCGAGTACTGCCTGAAGCATCCCCGGTGGAGGCTCGGACTCCAGACGCACAAGATCGTCGGACTCCCCTGACGCCGCCTATTCCAGGCTGATGGATTCCACGATCGCCCGCGCGCGCCCGCCGTCCTTGGCCCGGTAGAGCCGCGCGTCCGCCTCGGCGACGAGCCTCTCGGCCGGGATCCCCACGACGGGCACGGGGACGGCGCCGCCGATGCTGATCGTCACCACCTTGGCGACGCGGGACGCGCCGTGCGGAATCGCGAGATCGCGAACGGCCCACAGCGTGCGCTCGGCGATGAACGTGAGGCCCGCGATCTCCGTGTCCGTCGCGATGATCGCGAACTCCTCTCCGCCGCAGCGCGCGGCGAAGTCGCCGGCCCGGCGGGCGTTCTCGGCAATCACCTGACCGATGCGCCGGAGGCAGCCGTCCCCCGCGAGATGCCCCTGCGTGTCGTTGAACGCCTTGAAGAAATCCACGTCGATGAGGAGGAGGCCCAGCGACCGGTGCGCCCGCGCGGCGCGGCGGTACTCGCGCTTCAGCACCTCGTCGTAGGCCCTGCGGTTCCCGACGTTCGTGAGCGCGTCCCTCAGCGAGAGGACCTCGAGGGAGTCGCGCTGCCTCTTGAGCGCGACGTGGTTCTGGACGCGCACCCTCACGATCGCCGCGCTCGTGGCCTTCGAGAGGAAGTCGATGGCGCCCACCCCGAGCCCGCGCTCCTCGTCTTCCTCGGTGGAGTGCCCCGTGACGAACACGACCGACACGTGGCGCGTGTCGGGATCGGCCTTCAGGAGCCGGCAGACCTCGAAACCCGAGAGGCCCGGCATCTCCACATCGAGGAGCACGAGGTCGGGCTGGAAGCGGCGACAGACTTCCAGCGCGGCCAGCCCGTCCGCCGCCTCGGCCGTCTCGTAGCCCGGTCCGAGGAGCGCCGCGAGCGTCGTCCGGTTGATGGCCTCGTCGTCCACGAGGAGGATGAGCGGCCCGGGCTCCCGCGGACCGGGCACGACCGCCGGGATCCGCTCGTCGCTGTCGGGAACCCCGGCGATCGTCACGACGAAGCGCGCCCTTCCTTCTGCCTCTCGAAGTCCACCTGCGCGGCGACCTTCGTGATGCGGTCCGCGAAGATCACGATGAAGTCGTCCTTCTGAGCCATCGAGATCGCCTTCTTCACGGCCTCGGTCTCCGTGCGTACGAACTCCACGCTCTCTCGCTTCATGCCGTTCTTCACGAGCGCGTCGCCGATGTGCTGCGCCACCTCGCCCGGCTTGCGCCCGCGGCGATCCTCGTCGTCGCGGAGGATCACGTGGTCGAAGTGCGGCGCGGCAATGCGGCCGATCCTCTCGAAGTCCTCGAGCCGCCGGTCGCCGGGCGCGTTCAGCACGCCCACGAGCCGCGTCTTCTTCATCGCCGAGAGGAACGGCGCCACCACGGCCATCGCGTGCGGGTTGTGGCAGTAGTCGATCATGACCTTGAAGTCGCGGAACTCGTACGTGTTCGCGCGGCCCGGCGTCTGGAACGGCGTCGGGTGGAACGTCGTGAGCGCGCCGCGAATCTCCTCGAGGTCGATGCCGGACGCGAACGTCGCGAGCGCGGCCGCGAGCGCGTTCGCGATGTTGAAGCGGGCCTTGCCGTCGTACGTGATGGGCACCTGCCGCGCGTGGACGATGGGGATGCGCAGCGTGGAGCGGTAGAGGCAGAGCGTGTCGTGCCGGTCCATCGTGGCGCCCAGGCCGCCCGCGCCCACGTGGGCCTTGAACATCTCGTTCGCGGGGTCCATCGAGAAGAGCGCGATCTTCGCCTTCGTGCGCCCCGCCATCCACGAGCAGTAGGGGTCTTCGGCGTTCAGAACGGCATAGCCGTCGGGGAAGACGCGCTCGATGACGAGCGCCTTGAGCTTGGCGAGGTCGTCGAGCGTGACGATGTCGCGGAGCCCGAGGTGGTCGGCCGCGATGTTCGTGCAGAGTCCGACGTTCGCGAAGTCGTAGCCGAGGCCGAACCGCAGGAGCCCGCCGCGGGCCGTCTCCAGCGCCGCGAACGAGACGACCGGATCGCGGAGCACGGCCTGCGCCGAGGCGGGGCCGGTGCAGTCGCCCTTCACGATCTGCTCGCTGTCGATGTAGACGCCCTCGGTCGTCGTGAGGCCCACGTGGTGCCCGGCGTAGCGCGCGATGTGCGAGATGAGCCGCGTCGTCGTGGTCTTGCCGTTCGTACCCGTGACCGAGACGATGGGCACGCGCGACGGCACGCCCGGCGGGTAGAGCATGTCCATGACGGCCCCCGCGACATCGCGCGGAGTTCCCTCCGAGGGGTGCGTGTGCATGCGGAAGCCCGGCGCCGAGTTGACGTCGCCCGCGCCGCCGCCCCGGACGCCGATGGGCTTCTCCACCGTGGGCGTGACGACGTCGACGCAGCCGATGTCGAGGGCCACGATCTTCGCGATGCGCTCGACCATGTGGATGTTCGAAGGGTGAACGAGGTCGGTCACGTCGCGTGAGATGCCGCCCGTCGAGAGGTTCGCGGTCGCCTTCACGTAGACGACCTCGCCCGAAGGAGGCACGGACTTGAACGTCAGGCCCTTGCGGGCGAGGAAGGCGGCCGAGAGCTCGTCGAGCTCGATCTGGGTGAGCTCCTTCTCGTGCCCGATGCCGCGGCGCGGATCCTTGTTCGTCTCGGTGACGAGCTCGGCGATGGTTCTCTTGCCGTCGCCCGTGACGCAGGCCGGCACGCGCTGCGCGGCGCAGATTAACTTGCCGCTCACCACCACGAACCGGAAGTCGAAGCCCTCGAGGTGCCGCTCCACGATGACCTCGTCGCGGTGCTCGAGCGCCGCGTTGTAGGCCTTGCGGAGCTCCTTCTCGTCGCGGATGTTCGTGAGGATGCCGCGGCCGTGAGACGCGTCGAGCGGCTTCACCACGACGGGCCAGCCGAGCTTCTCGGCGACGTCGACGGCGTCGTCCTCGTCTTCCACGATGTAGCCCTTGGGAACGGGAATGCCCTGGTCGCCGAGGAGCCGCTTCGTGAGGTCCTTGTCGCCCGCGATCTCGACGCCGAGGTGCCCGGTCGTCGACGCGATGGTGGCTTGAACCCGCTTCTGGTTGATGCCGTAGCCCAGCATCACGAACGACTTGTCGTTGAGCCTCAGGTAGGGAATACCGCGGGCCGCGGCGACGTCGACGATCGCCTTGGTCGACGGGCCGAGGGCGGCCTTGTCGCGCAGCTTCTTGAGCGAGGTGAGCTGGGCCTCGAAGTCCAGGTCCTTCACCTCGTCCTCGGCGCAGGCCTCCACGACGTCGAGCGCGAGCTTGCCGGCCTTGATGGCGACCTGCTCCTCCTCCATCTCGTACACGAGGTTGTAGACGCCGGGCTCGTTGGACTGCCGGGTCCTCCCGAAGGAGACGGGGATGCCGATGCGGTTCTGGAGGTCGATGGTGACGTGCTCGGCGACGTGCCCGAGCCAGGTGCCCTCGCGCACGCGGTCGAGGAAGCCCCCCTTGTGGCCTTCCGAGCAGAAGTGCTCGCCCAGCGAGGGGAGGAGCTTCGTGAGCCGCTCGTAAAAGCCCGGAAGCTTGTTCGTGGGCCGTTCCTCGTAGCGCCCGATGTCGATGCGCATCCAGATGCAGGGCCGGTAGGACCAGTAATTGGGCCCTTTGAGCACGAGGGTCTCGAGGAGCCGGATGCGATGGTCCGCCACGTTGACCTCCTGTACCGGGAACGCGATCTGCTGAGAGGCCCGCGAGTATACGAGCCGTCCGCCGGGCGGACGGCTCCTCCGGGAATCGTGATTAACATCTCCCCGAGAGGGAACCCATGTGCCGGAACATCAAGCCGCTCTTCAACTTCGAGCCCCCCGCAACCGAGGAGGAGATCCAGGCGGCCTCCCTCCAGTTCGTGCGCAAGGTGAGCGGCTTCACGAAGCCCTCCAAGGCCAATGAGGCCGCGTTCGACGAGGCGGTCGGGCAGGTCGCCGCCGTGGCGCGCACGCTGATCGAGGGTCTCGTCACCAGCGCGCCCCCGAGGGACCGCGAGGTGGAGGCGGCGCGGGCCCGCGAACGGAATGCCGCCCGCTTCGGCACCTGATCGAAGCTGTTCAGCCCTCCGGGCCGGGAAACGCCTCCGGCGCGCTGAACGAAGCTGTTCAGCCCTCCGGGCCGGGAAACGCCTCCGGCGCGCTGACCTCTGATCAGGGTCGCCAGACGAACGTCGCGGCGAGCGTTCGCACGCGGCCGTCCCGCGCCTGGAAGCGCACCGCGAGATCGTGGCGGCCCTCGTCGCCGGGCAGGAACGCGAACGTCCCCCCGTAGCCCCGGGGGCCCCCCTCCGCCCGGACCGGCCAGCCGGCGCCGGCGGACG
>CAZXSG010000412.1:0-4809 GCA_964643185.1 uncultured Holophagales bacterium | reverse complement strand
CCGGGTCGTCGTGGAGCGGGTCTCCGTGAGGATCGCTTCACGCGGAACCCCCCATTCCACGAGGAGCCCGGCGATCTCGACGCTCTCGGGCACGCAGCTGACACCCCACGGACCTGACCCGCCGCTGATGACCACCATCGGGGCGCGGCCCTCCTTGAAGAGCCGCGCGGCGGTGAGGATCCGGTCGGACGAGTCCACGAGCTCCGGACCTCTGCGCGGGGGTCTCTTCCCGGCGAGGGCGCCGCCGAGGATGACGATCGCGTGCCCCCGCGCTGCCGAAGGGAGGGCCGGGGTGATGCCCTCGATGCGTGAGGAGAGAGCGTCGGAAACGAGCGGCGTGGCGGCGGTCCAGAGGAAGACCACCGCGAGCACGAACGCGGCCCGCGACGTGCGGCGCTTCCCGGCCCATGCGAGAAGAGCACCTCCCAGAACGAGGGCGAGAACGATTCCGAGAGGTTCTGTGACGACGCCGAGAAGCCGTTGTATCAATCCACTGCTATGTCGAACTGCCGCATGATGTTGAAGCCCAGCCTGATGTTCGATTCCGTGATCCCGCCGAGATAGTCGCCGCCGGCACGCTGGTCGACCGAGATGGCTCCCGAGTTCCCGATCCACAGGGAGAACTTGTGCCGGTAGACGGCCTTCTCGACGCCGAAGGACCACTGGCCCACGGTGTTCGGGATGTCCTTGTTCCGGGCCACGTACTCGCCGATCGCCGCGATGCTGTTCGTGAGCTTGATCTGCGCGACGACCGGAACGGCGAACACGTCGTCGAGGCCCGTCGAGGTCTTCTCGACGTACGCGGGGGCGATGCCGATCGTGACGCGATCGGCGATGGTGTAGGAGATCAGAACCTGTCCGAAGAACGTGCTGTCCTGACGCAGGTAGCTCGCCGTCCACCAGTCCACGCCGCCGCGCAGGCCGATCGCGAGGGGCAGCTTCTCGGCGGGCCTGAGCGCCGTCCACTTCAGCGCGAACTCGTAGTTGGCGTTGTAGCCCGAACGGAACAGCTGGAACGCCACGTTCTTCATGAACGTGTAGTCGATTCCGAGCGTCACGTTCGCGCCGCCGTCGAGGCCCAAGAGACCGTCCGTCTTGGCCTGGTTCGAGGGCGTATAGAAGCGGTGCCAGATGTTCGCCTCGAACATTCCCCTCTCGTTCGTGAGCGGCGTCTGGGTCTGTGAAAAGCGCGCGCCCAGGCCCGTCGGCGACCAGGCCTCGGGCGGGTCGTCGGCGCGAAGGGGCGACGCCGCGGCAGCGACGAAGAGTGCGGCGATCGGGACGAGCCTGCGGAGAGACTTCATCGGGCGCTCCTTGGGCGCGGGACGCGAACGAACCGCGCGAACGTTGGAAGTGGCCGGATTGTCTGCCCCCGAGGGCCGTGACGGGAAGCCGGAAATCCCAGGAAGCGTGTCCGGCCGCACGGAAACGGTGACGGCACCCGCTACTTCGCGATCACGTAGGGCGGAAGCACGTCGGCGTCCAGAGACTTTCGGTCGCTGCGCACGAACGTCGCGAGCACGCCGCCCCCGCCGGCCGCCTCGTTGGAGACGACGTCGAGGCGACCCAGATTCGTGCCGTATCCGGCCAGCTCGAACCAGACGCTCTCGATGACCCGGACCTCCTTGGGAGCGAGGATCAGGTCGCGGGAAGGTCCTGCCTGGCCGTTGTCCTGGCTCAGCTTGATCGTGATCGACTGAGGAATGTCGAGGAGGTTCGCGAGATGGAGGTCCGTCCTCGTCGCGTCGAATCCGTTGTCGGTCGCCGAGGTGAAGACACCGCGCTGGTTGCCGGCGATGGCCAGGCCACCGCGCCGGCCGCCGACGCCGAACCCGAAGCTTCCTCCCGAGGACTCCGAAGCCGTGACGCGCGCGAACGCATACACGGGCTGATCCGAGATGACGTCGACGATGCCCTGACCCGTCTCGGTGCCGAACAGCTCTTTCAGTGCGTCGGGGATCGAAACGACCTTGCCGGCCGGAACCGTGAGCGTGGCCGAGAGCGCGGGGACGTCGATGCCGGCCCTGCGGAATACGAGCGTCACGTTCGCGTCGCTGGTGCCGGTTCCCGAGGGCGCGTAGAGCTGAAGAGCGGTGCGGGTCGCGGTGCCCATCGCGCCGGTTCCCCGCGCCACGGGAGCGAGCCACTGGAGAGTCCCCGCCCGCGAGGGAACGAACGCCTCGAGATCGAGCGGATCGCCCGTCACGGAATCGATCGACATACCGAACGGCATGAGACGGCCCGAGGTGGGCGCGAACACGACCCGCGCGTTCGCGATGGGCTCGATGCCGAGGTACTGGAAGATCGACGAGCCCTCGACGTGATATCCGGCGGGGTAGTCGTAGGGCTTCGTGGCTCTCACGACCCCGTTTTCGTCCACGATCGAGATCGACCCGATCGAAGACTCGATGACGGCGAAGCCTGGGTCGGTTCGTTGGTCGAGGGTCGGAGGGGTGAAGAGGAATCCCTTCTCCGTTTCCTTCAGCGCGCCGTCGGGCTGCGTCCCGTTCCGGGCGAAGCCATACGTTCCGCCGGCCTCACGGTCGCGCGAGACCCGGGCCCACGTGAAGAGGTCGTCGACGCCCCGGTCGGGCACGAGGCGCAGAGCACCGAAGTTGCCGGGGGCGTTCATCTCCACCGAGATCGGGTCGGAGAGAGAGAGGATCTGGTCGGGCGCGATCGAGTTGTAGGTATAGGGTGAATAGCCCGCGATCCATCCGTTGGGGAGGAGCCTCGTCGTGACGGGCACGTTGCTCCGTGTGTTCATGTTCGCCGCGTCGGGCGTGCCGCGGTTCCAGGAAACCACCTGAGTGCGGAAGCGCGCGCTTCCCTGGCCTGCCGTGGAGGTCGCGTGAGGAAAGTAATGATCGCTCGAGGTCGGCCCCAGGGGCGGCGTCAGGATGCCGACCCCGCTGACGGTTCCGAAGTAGATCCGTCCGCGCGCCGTGTCGAGCGCGAGCGCATAGACCGAGGTGACGCCGGCCGGGATGTCGGTGATGTCGGGCCGGCCGATGCCGGCCACGACGACGGGAACGGGGGCCGTGGGGTCTTCGACCTTGGGCTCGAGCGTCGAGATCTCCTGGGCGGCGATCGACGTCGTGGACGTGGTTTCGTATTCCGCGGACTCCAGGGTGACCGTCTTGGCCGCCACCGCGACGGCGGGGTCGAAGAACCCGATGTAGGCGTACCGCTGATCGGAGTAGAGGATGCGGTCCCGGTAGAGGAGGAGGTCGTACGGCAGCGCGTTCGCCGCGAGCTTGTAGGTCTTGAGCTCCTTCGTCGCGGGGTCGAAGCGAGCCAACTCGCCTGCCGCGTAGAACGAGATCCAGAGCTTTCCGGCGGTGTCCCGGATGATGCGGGAGGGCTGCCGGGAGCAGATGCTTCCCTCTGCGCAGCCATCGGCGTTCGGCAGCGTGTAGAGCGTGACCTTGGAACCGTCGGGGCTGTAGTGAGCGAGCTTTCCGCCCAGGAAGTCGCCGGCCCAGACCGAGCCGTCCGTATCCAGGTACGGGTAGCTGAGCGTGACGACCCTCGTGGAGCGAAAGTACGTGAACGTTCCCGTGGCGGGCGCGAAGTGGGTGAGGATGCCGCCCGTCTCGGGCAGCCAGAACGTACCGTCGGCCCGCTTCACGAGCGCGGTCGGCCGGCGGGCATCGTCCTTCCACTCGATGAGCTGGTTCGTGCGTGGATCGAAGAACGCGATCTTGAACCCGCCCAGCTCGGTGAGCCAGTACGTGCCGTCGGGCTCGCGGAGCAGGGAGCTGGGGGAGGCGTCCTTCGGAAACGTCCAACGGGTGATCTTCTTGGAGTCCGCAGCGATCTTCATCACCACGTTCTCTCCGGCCGAAGCCGCGAAGACCGAGCCGTCGGGCTCGACGATCACGTTGACCGCGTCGTAGTTCCCGGGGCTCGCGCCCGCGAAGATCGTGCTCGTCGCCGGCACCGAGAGCGGCGTGGGTGTGGCCGTCGGCGTGGGGGTCGGAGTCGGCGTCGGCGTCTGCGCGGCCGAGCGGAGGCTGGCGAGGCCGAGGGCCGCGCCGAGCGCCGCGAAGCGGATCGCGCGGAGCGCCCGGATCGACGGGGAGGAGGAAGAGGACGTGGGGGCGGTGCCGAGGAGACGTGTCACAAGCCGCATTCTACCCATGTGGAATGCACGGACCGGGCCGTGCCGGAACGGCGCCCCGCGATGGCGGTGCGAAGGGCGGAACGCCCGGAGCCTCACGATCAGGTGCGTGCGGCCCGTCACGTCCCGGGGAGTTCACGTTTGACGGGCCGGGCGGTTCCACGTAGCATTTGCATGACACGTGGCGCTGGGGCTCCTCGGAGCCCGGCGACCTGCCGGACGGAGTGGATCGTAGACCCCCGGAACACGGCAGCGGTAGACGGCGATAGGCAGCCCGCCCCCAACGCATTGGGACACGATTGACAGTTCCGCGCGATTGCTGTGGCTGACGCCACGCTTTTCGCATGGGACGTTCGTCGAGAGAACCCATGGGCGCATTCGGAGCGCCCGGAGGATTGGAATTTGGACGACACCAGCCCCAAGGTACAGGGAGCCCCGGCGGTCCTTCGGGACCGCGAAGGGGTCCCTTCGGGATCCCCGACCGCGACCGCATTTTAGGACGAGTCTTTCGAACCGGAAAGCGCCTCCCCGGACGACGGCTTCGACGAAGACGACGGCGGAGAAGGCTCGGACGGCGTCGAGAGCGCAGACGGCGCATCGTCTCCGGAAGGCGGCCCCTCGGGTGCCGGCGGCGAGTCGGCCCTGGATCCGGCGCTTCGGCGCCGCCGGCGCCGGCGGCGCCGGCG
>CAZXSG010000411.1:0-4809 GCA_964643185.1 uncultured Holophagales bacterium | reverse complement strand
CCCCGGGCCGGCACCCGCGCCGTAAACTCCCCGGGCATCCATCTGCAGGAGGAATGATGTCCACGAACGGATCTGGTTTCCTCGCGACGGTCAACCGGAACTTCGACGAGGCCGCGAGTTTCCTGAGCTACCCGCCCGGCCTGCTGGAGCAGATCAAGGTCTGCAACAGCGTCTACGCGTTCAGCTTCCCCGTTCGCAAGGAAGGCGGCGGCGTCGAGGTCATCCGCGCCTGGCGGGCCGAGCACAGCCACCACAAACTGCCCGTCAAGGGCGGGATCCGGTACTCGCCCGACGTGAACGAGGACGAGGTGCTCGCGCTCGCGGCCCTCATGACGTTCAAGTGCGCCATCGTGGACGTGCCGTTCGGCGGCGGCAAAGGCGGCATCAAGATCGATCCCCGCACCACCCCCATCGACATGCTCGAGCGGGTCACGCGGCGCTACACCGCCGAGCTCGTGAAGAAGCACTTCATCGGACCCGGCATCGACGTCCCCGCGCCCGACTACGGCTCCGGCCCCCGGGAGATGGCCTGGATGGCCGACACGTACTCCCAGTTCCATCCGGGTGAGATCGACGCTCTCGGCTGCGTGACCGGCAAGCCCATCTCACAGGGCGGCATCCGCGGCCGCAAGGAGGCCACGGGCCGCGGCGTGTTCTACGGAACCCGTGAGGCGCTGAACGACGCAGACCTCATGAAGCAGCTCGGCATGCCCATGGGTCTCGCGGGCAAGCGCGTCGTCGTGCAGGGGCTCGGGAACGTGGGCTACTACTCGGCGAAGTTCCTTTCCGAGGGCGGCGCGATCCTCGTGGGCCTCTCCGAATACGAGGGCGCGATCGCGAACCCGGACGGTCTCGACCTCGAAGCGGTCATGAGGCACCGCAAGGAGACCGGAAAGATCACGGGCTTCGGCGGCGGGCGCGATCTCGAAACCTCCGCGGCGGCGCTGGAGCTCCCCTGCGACATCCTCGTCCCCGCTGCGCTCGAGAACGTCATCGACGAGACGAACGCCCCGCGCATCCAGGCCAAGATCATCTCCGAGGGCGCAAACGGACCCGTGACCGCCGCTGGCGACGCGATCCTGCGGGAGCGCGGCATCTGCGCGATTCCCGACATGTACATCAACGCGGGCGGCGTGACGGTGTCGTACTTCGAATGGCTCAAGAACCTCTCCCACGTCCGCTTCGGACGCATGTCCAAGCGCTTCGAGGAGATGTCGGCCGGGCGCATGGTGAAGTCCCTCGAGAACGCGACCGGGAAGCCTCTCTCGGAGGTCGAGAAGAAGCTCATCGTGCATGGGCCCGACGAGGAGGATCTCGTGAACTCGGGCCTCGAGGAGACCATGGCCGTCGCGTTCCAGCAGATCCGCGCGGTGCAGGCCAAGTACCCGAAGCTGCCCGACCTCCGCACCGCGGCGTTCGTGAACGCGATCGACAAGGTCGCCGTCAGCTACATGGAGCTGGGGATCTTTCCGTGAGCGAGGGGAGCGGCGGCGTCGCGCCCTACTCTCCCGGCCGGAGGAAGGGCGACTGGTGGGTCGTCAGGCCGCGCGCCGAGACCATCGACTTCGACTCGGCGGAGGACTTTCGCCGCGGCGTGGTGACGGCTCTCGACTCCGGGGAGCGCCTCATCGCCGTGGACCTCTCGGGCGTGAGGATGGTCGACTCCACCGGCATCGGCGCGTTCGTCGCCATCCTCAAGAGGCTCGATCGCAAGGGACACCTGCGTCTCTTCGGCGCGCAGGCCATGGTGCTCTCCGTGCTCCAGACGGTGAAGCTCGGAGAGCTCCTCCCCCACTTCGGCACCGAGGAGGAGGCGCTCCGGGCGCCCCTCCCCAAGATCTAGAGGAGGCTCGCTCTTGGCGGATCGCATCGCGTCGTTCCGGGAGTTCTGGCCCTTCTACTGCCGCGAGCATTCCAACCCGGCGACGCGGGCGATCCACTTCGTGGGCTCGCTCGCCGGGCCTACCGTCGCGGCGTTGCTCATCCTGCGGACGGGAAACCCCTGGTTCTTTTTCGTCTACCCGCTGATCGCCTACGGCGCGGCCTGGGGAAGCCACTTCCTCATCGAGCACAACAAGCCCGCCACGTTCCAGTACCCGCTCTGGTCCCTCATCGCCGACTACAAGATGGTAGGAATGATGCTCGCCGGACGCATGAGCGACGAGGTCCGGCGAGCTTTCGGCCGCTAGCTTCTGTAGTCGACGTTGAGGGACACGTAGTCGTGTCCCAGGTCGCACGTCAGGAGATGCGCCGTGCCTTTTCCGGCGGCGAGGTCAACCGTGATGGGGACTTCTTCCTTAGCGAACAGACGCGCCGCGTCGGCCTCTTTGTAGGCCGTCGGGGCACCGTTCGTCACGAGGGCGAGAGGCCCCACCGTAAGCGAGACCTTCGCGGGCGAGAAGCGCGCGCCGCTCCGGCCCACGGCCGCGAGGATCCGGCCCCAGTTCGGATCGCCGCCGTGGAGCGCCGTTTTCACGAGCGGTGACGTCCCGATCGCGTGCGCGGCGAGCTTCGCCTCCCGCTCGGTCTTCGCGCCTTTGACTGTGATTTCCAGGAGCCGCGTCGCCCCCTCGCCGTCCCGCGTGATCATGCGCGCGAGGCTCCGGCAGACGGACGTCACGGCGGCGAGGAACGACGCCCCGTCGCCGTCGAGGTCCTTGATCGGCTCGTTTCCCAGCTTTCCGGAAGCCAGCAGCAGCACGGTGTCGTTGGTGGACGTGTCCCCGTCCACGGAGATCGCGTTGAACGAAGCGTCGACCGCCTTCGTGAGCGCGCTCTTCAGCAGGCCTGGTGGAACGGCGGCGTCGGTCATCACGAACGCGAGCATCGTCGCCATGCTGGGATGGATCATCCCGGCGCCCTTGGCAAAGCCCGAAACGTGACCCGGCTTGCGGCCGAGGCGAAACGTGGCCGTCGCGACCTTGGGCCCCGCGTCGGTCGTGAGGATCGCGTGGGACGCCGCTTCGAGCCCGCCGTGCGAAAGGCGCGTCACGGCGAGGGGCAACGCCTTCGTGAGCTTCTCGTCGGGCAGCACGACCCCGATGACGCCCGTCGACGCGACGAACACTTCATTGCGCGGAACGTCGAGGAGCTCCGCCGCCCGCGACTGCACGCGGCGCGCGGCGTCCATGCCCGCCTGACCGGTGATGGCGTTGGCGCAGCCCGCGTTGATCACGACCGCCGAAACGCGTCCCTTCGCGGCCTTCAGGGACGCCCGGGAGAGAACGACGGGCGCTGCCTGGAAGAGGTTCCGCGTGAAAACGGCCGCGCCCGTCGCGCCGCCTTCACAGTGGATGAGCGTGAGGTCGTTGCCCTGCTTGCGGAGTCCGGCCCTCACGCCCGAAAGCGCGAAGCCGCGCGGAGCCTTCATGCCTTCCTCCTCAGGGACTTCGTCTTCGCGAGGACGACCTTGGCCGAGCGTGCGACGAGAGCCGGCGCGGTTCCCCCGAACGTCGTGCGCCGGGCGAGCGCCTTCGCGACGTCCACGGCTTCGAGGTCCCGCGCCGTGATCACGTCCGACGTGCCGAGAGCCTTCAGCGACATGCCTTCCTTCAGGGCCTGCGCGATGCGCTTGCCCGCGATCTCGTGAGCCTCGCGGAACGGCACGCCGCGAGAGGCGAGCGCGTCCGCGAGCTCGGTGGTGAGGAGACGGTCGTCGCTGGCGGCAGCCTTCATGGCGTCGCGGTGGACGATGAGGCCCGCGATCAGCGGCGTCAGCGCGGCAAGCGCCAGCGAGAGCGTGGCGCGCATGCGGAAGAGCGGCTCCTTGTCGAGCTGGAGATCCTTGTCGTAGGCGAGCGGAATGCCCTTGAGCACCGCGAGAAGCCCCGTCAGCTCGCCGATGGCGCGGCCAGCGTGCCCGCGCACGAGCTCGAGGACGTCGGGGTTCTTCTTCTGCGGCATGCGCGAGGAGCCGGTCGCGAGCGCGTCCGGGAGGCCCACGAACGCCAGCTCGTCACTGTTCCAGAGGATCAGGTCTTCCGACAGTCGCGACAGGTGCGACAGCAACATCGTGCACGCGTAGAGATAGTCGGCCGCGGCATCGCGGTCCGACACGCCGTCGAGGGAGTTGGCCGTGGCGCGCGCGAAGCCCAACGACGTCGCGAGCCGCTGGCGGTCGATCGCGAGCGGAGTTCCGGCCAGCGCTCCCGAGCCGAGGGGGCACTCGTTCGCCCTTTCGAGCGAGGTCGCGAAGCGGTCCACGTCGCGAAGCAGCATCTCGGCGTAGGCGTTCGCCCAGTGGCCGAGGGTCACGGGCACCGCCCTCTTCAGGTGCGTGTAACCGGGCATCGCTGTCGCGGATTCCCTCAGCGCGAGTGAGGCGAGCGCGTCGACGAGCGTGAGCGTCAGCGCTCGCGCCTCGACGAGCGCGTTCTTCACGTAGAGCCGTACGTCGGTCGCGACCTGGTCGTTGCGGGAGCGCCCCGTGTGGAGCTTTCCCGCCACCGCGCCCACCTTCTCGTACAGCCGTGTCTCGACGTACGAATGGATGTCTTCGTGCCCGCCCTCGGGGAGAGAGCCGTCCTCGTGCTCCTTCGCAATCGCGCGGAGGCCGGCGACGAGCGCCTTGACGTCCTTTGCCGGGAGTACGCCCGACTTCCCGAGCTCCGTGGCCCAGGCGATCGACCCCGCGACGTCCTCGGCAATCAGCGCGCGGTCGAAGGAGAAGGAGTCGTTGAACCGGCGCAGCACCTCGGCCGGTGGGGCGGTGAAGCCACCGCCCCACAGCATTCCCGTCACGTCTACCGCTCCCCCGCCACCACGGCCTGGTAGGGCGCGTGGCTCATGCGGTACCGGCCCTTGGTGGGC
>CAZXSG010000410.1:0-4815 GCA_964643185.1 uncultured Holophagales bacterium | reverse complement strand
GGTGGGGGGTCTCGCGAGGCGGGGGGCGTGCACGCGGGGGGGGGTGGGCGCCTGTGTTGGATGGTGACCGCGGGGGGTCTCCCGGGCGGCGACCTCGTCCGCCTCCACGGGGGCTTTCGGAGGCTGATCCGGAAGGGGGCCACCTCACCGGACCGGCTGGTCAAGGACCTCCGGGACCTGATTCCCGGTTCAGCGACTGCGTAGGATCCTGAAGCCTGCGAACGACCCTTCCTTGCTGTCCACCCAGAGCCCCACGCGCCCACCGCCCTTCCCGCTGGAGAGGCGATCGACGGCGAGACACGGACGCGTTGCGCCGTCGACGAAGACGTTTACGCGGGCCGCCGTCACCTCGATCCGCGCGTGGAACCACCCGAGCGGATCCGGAATGGGAGAGACCGCCGACTCGTAGACGCCGGGCTTTTCGGCGCGCAGCTTCTCCCAGGTGTGCTCGGGCCAGGCGACGTACTGGACCGCATGGGCGCGGCGCACGGGATCGTCCGACTTGAAATTGAAGGGCCGGAAGTAGACCGCCTCGTGTGTCTTCCCGTCCTCCGTCGCGTTGAAGACCACGCCGACGAAGCTCGCCTTCCCCGCCGGATCACCGCGCAGATCGATCTCGAACGTTCCCTCGGCGAGCTCGAGGCCCTCGACGAGGGTCATCGCGACGTTGCTTCCCTTGGAGTTCCCGCCAGTCGGCGACAGGTGGACGACCGGCTTCCCTTTCTCCTCCGTCACTCGGACGGCGCCGTTGATCACGCGCCCGGTCTGCCCGTCGGCGACCTTGCCGAGGTCGGGCGCGATCGTGGCGGGTGGGTTCGGGACGCCCGTCGTCGCGGCCGTGAGAAACAAAAGAGCCAGCATGGCTGGAGTTACGTGAGTGCAGCTTAGGCGGTTTCGTGAAGGCCCTGACTTTCGGCTGGAGAAAAACAAAAACCCGGCGTTTCCGCCGGGTCGTCGCAACCGCTTGAATTTGCGGGTTTTAGATTTGGTTGCGGGGGCAGGATTTGAACCTGCGACCTTTGGGTTATGAGAATCTAACTAACTCAAAACGAATCGAACGGGATCGAGCCTACTGGCGGGCCGTAGAGGCGACGCATGTACACGGAGGAATGCTCGTCACATCCGCACCCGCGGACGCGCATCAGAACTCCTCCTCGGATCCAATTGCCCGCGCCAGCTGCGCACGTGCGGCGTTGAGCACTTCCAGCGCTTCTACATGCGCCCTTTGAGCCTCTAGCGTCTCTCTGCGCACGAGGAGAAGCTGAAGGAAGTCGACCTTGCCGGCAGCATATGCCTCGCCAACGAGGCTGAGATTCTCCTCCATCGCGGCTACCGTTTCGGCTGCGAAGTCCTCCGCTGCCGCCCGTGCCCCGGCGTAGCTGGCAGCCGCAAGCAGGACGTCTTGGGTGACTTGGCGTTCACTGGCCTCGAGCGCGATGCGCGCCTGGCTGACCTTCACTGTCGCCACCCCGCGCCCAATTTGGTTCCGGCTGAAGAGCGGCAGGTCGAAGCCGAGCGTGCCCAAGATGATCTTCGCGTCCTCCTCTTGACCGTACGTGACGCCAAGCCGCAGCGCGGGAACGGTTTCACGACTCGCAAGACGTGCTTCTGCTTCGGCAGCCCTCAGGTCACTACGCGCAGCACCAAGGTCGGCGCGACCCTCCCGGGCTCGTGTGAGCAGCTCGTCGACCGCGAGTGAAGCACCCGTCGACGTCAGCTCGCCTTCCAGGCGCACTGGATCGTCTACAACGAGACCGAGCAGGCGCCTCAGAGCAGCCATGGCCGCGACGCGCCGCGTCTCAGCCAGACGAGCCTCCCGCCGCGCCCGCCCCACCCCGACGCGCGCCGAGTTGACCTCCAGCGCCGATGCCGCGCCCGCCTCCTCACGCGCCCTCGCTGTCTCGAGCGACCGTTCGGCAAGCGCTGCCGCGTCTCTCTCGAGCTGCACCAATCTCCCCGCCGCAAGCGCTCGGCCGAATGCTTCCCGAGTCTCGGCCGCGACATCCACTCGGCGGGCCCGGTAACGGGCCTCCGCGGCCTCGAGTCCAGCCGAGGCTGCGCCGACGCGGGCCCCGCGCTGGCCCGCGATCTCAAACGGTTGGGCGATTCCGATCTCGAGGTCCAGGCTGGATGCCCCGTCCCGTCGCCGTGGGCCCGCATGCACGCTCACGTCAGGGTTCGCATGGAGCAGCGGAATCCCGTGGAGCCTGGCGCGGGCTGCCTGCACTTCCCCTTGCTCGCGACGAAGGTCCAGGTTCCCTTCGAGCGCCAGCCTCACGGCCTCACGAGGTGTCACCGTTCGCTCCCCTGCGGCTGCGATGCTCGGCGCGAGCGCGAGCAAGGCTGCACCGATGAACGTGAGCAAGGACCAGCTGGAGCTCATGAACCGCTCTCCTGGATGCGAACCTCGCCCCGATGCATCGCCTGTCCGAGTTCCTCCTCCTCGATCGCAACGACGTCGCGCCCGGTCAACCGCGCAAAGATCGGGTACAGCACCGGGAGCACCACCAGCGTCAGGAGCGTCGAGGAAATGATTCCCCCGATGACGACGGTGGCGAGCGGCCGTTGGACCTCGGCGCCCACACCCGTTGCGAGCGCCATGGGCACAAAGCCCAATCCGGCGACCGATGCGGTCATGAGGACGGGTCGAAGGCGTGACAGCGCGGACTCTCGCACGGCTGCTTCGACGGCCATGCCCCGGTTCATGAGCTGTCGCACGCGCGAGACCAGCACCATGTCGGAGAGCATCGAGATGCCCGTCAGCGCGATGAAGCCAACCGCGGCCGAAATGGAGAACGGTAAGCCTCGGATCAGGAGCGCCAGCACCCCGCCCACCAAGGCGAACGGGACGCCGGACAGCATCGGCCGCAGGCTCTCGGCGACGTTCTGGTAGGTGAGGTACAGGAGGAGGAACACGAGCGCCAGCGCGAGCGGCACGACGAGGAAGAGCCGCAGACGGGCGCGCTCCAGATTCTCAAACTGGCCGCCGAAACGAACGAAGTAGCCCTCCGGCAGCTCGACGGACTTCTCGACGGTGGCGCGGACCTCGTTGACGAAGCTACCCAAGTCTCGCCCACGGACGTTCGCCTGCACGACGACGCGCCTCTTGCCCCACTCGCGCTGAATGGTTGTCGGCCCAGACACCTTCTTGATGGTGGCTAGGCGCCCGAGCGGCACCCGCTCACCGGTTGGCGAGACCACGGGGACCAGCGCTACCTTGTCCGCGTTTCGATACTCCTCCGAGAGGCGGACAGCCAAGTCGAAACGCCGCTCCCCCTCGCGCACCTGGCCCACTTCTCTCACGCCCATGGCCTCGACGACATCCAGCACCCGCTGCGCTGGAATGCCGTAGCGCGAGATGGCTGCCCGATCCACGACGACTTCCAGCACGGGTTGGCCCGTCACCTGCTCGACGGTGACATCCTCGGCACCTGGGATTTCCTTCAGTGCGCGCTCCATCTCCTGGGCCTTGGCCTTGAGGATGTCCAGGTCATCGCCGAACAGCTTGATGCCGACGTCACTCCGAACTCCGGCGATCATCTCGTTGACGCGCATCTCGATGGGCTGGAGGAAGCTCATCCGCATCCCTGGCATGCCCTCGAGCTCCTTCTGCATCTTGTGGACGAGCTCCGCCTGGGTGCGCGCCTTCCTCCACTGCTCTCGTGGCTTCAGCGAGACGAAGAGATCAGAGAGCTCGAGACCCATCGGGTCGGTCGCCACCTCGGGCGTCCCGGTACGCGTCCACACTCGCGCCACCTCGTTCGGGAACTCTTGAAGGAGCACCTTCTCGAGCTGGGTGCCGTACCGGACGGACTCTGTGAGGGACACCTCCGCCAGACGGACCGTGTTCACGACGATGGTTCCTTCGGAGAGCTTCGGAACGAACTCGCTCCCAAGGCGCGTCGCCGCGACAGCGGTGAGGAGCACCAACGCGAGGGCACTGCCCAGGACGAGCTTGGGGCGCTTGACGCAACCGTCGAGAACTGGCTCGTAGAGGCGCTTGAGCCAGGTGACGAGCCGAGGTTCATGGTGCTCCCCAAGTTTCCCCTTCCTCAGCGCTAAGGTCGCGAGCACCGGCATGACGGTCATGGACACGACGATGCTGCCAATGAGCGCGAAGATGACCGTGAGCGCCATGGGCCGGAAGAGTTTCCCCTCCACACCCTCGAGGGCCAGGATTGGAAGGTAGACAATCATGATGATGAGCTCGCCGAAGAGCGTGGGCTTCCGAACCTCGACCGCGGCGTCACGGACGATCTCGAGGACGCTTCTGTCGGACGTGTCCTCAGCGAGATGCTTCTCCGCGTTCTCGACCAGAATGACGGAGGAGTCGACGATGAGCCCGAAGTCGATGGCCCCAAGAGACATGAGCGTGCCCGCGATCCCAAAGTACAGCATGGCGTTGGACGCGAAGAGCATCGACAGCGGGATCGCCGAGGCGACGATGAGGCCCGCGCGGGCGTTCCCGAGGAAGAGGAACAGGACTGCTACGACGAGGAGTGCCCCTTCCAGCAGACTCCGCTTCACCGTGCGGAGCACTCTGTCTACGAGCTCAGTCCGCTCGTAGACGGGCTCGACCGTCACTCCTTTCGGAAGCGCCTTCCTGGCTTCGGACAGACGGGAGGCCAGGGCCCGGGTCACGATGTCCGAGTTCTCGCCGATGAGCATGAACCCCAGGCCCAGTACAGCTTCCCCTTCACCATCCGCGGTCACGGCGGCGCGGCGAATCTCATGGCCCACTTGAACCTGCGCCACGTCGCGCATGCGCACAGGGACGCCGCCCCGCGCGGCCATGACGCGTTCGGCGACGGCGAG
>CAZXSG010000409.1:0-4815 GCA_964643185.1 uncultured Holophagales bacterium | reverse complement strand
GCGGGAACGCGTCATCGGGTTGCGATTCGGCCAGCGACTGGAGCGTCTCCACGGCTTCGTAGGTCGCCGGGACGCATGGGAGGCCGAGGACGAGCGCGTTGCCCGCGAAGATCTCCGAGTAGCTCTCGCCGACGATCGCCCGGATGCCGCGGCGCTGGAGCGCCTGGGGCGCGTGCTCGCGTGAGGAGCCGCAACCGAAGTTCCGGTTCACGAGGAGGATCGACGCTCCAACGAATTCCGGCCGGTCGAACGCGTGCGCGCCCGAGAGCGCCGCGCGGTCGTCCTCGAACGCGTGCTTGCCGAGCCCCTCGAACGTCACCGCGACGAGGAAGCGCGCGGGGATGATCCGGTCGGTGTCGATGTCGTCGCCGCGGAGGGGGAGCGCGCGGCCGGAAACGACGCGGATCGCGCTCACAGGAGCCTCCGCACGTCCACGACCTCGCCCGCCACGGCCGCGGCCGCGACCATCGCCGGGCTCATGAGGAGCGTGCGTCCGGTGGGGCTGCCCTGGCGGCCCTTGAAGTTCCGGTTGGACGAGGACGCGCACACCTCGCGCCCGTTCAGCCGGTCGGGGTTCATGGCGAGGCACATGGAGCAACCGGCGTTCCGCCACTCGAAGCCCGCGTCGCGAAAGATCACGTCGAGGCCCTCGCGCTCGGCCGCGGCCTTCACCGCGACGGAGCCGGGCACCACCAGCGCGCGGACGTGCGGGGACACCTTCCGCCCCTTGGCGATCTTCGCGGCCTCGCGGAGATCCGAGAGGCGGCCGTTCGTGCACGAGCCGATGAACGCCACGTCGACGCGGGTTCCCTCGATGCGCTCGCCGCCGTCGAGGCCCATGTACGCGAGAGCCTCGGCGAGGGACGTCCGCTCGGGGCCGTCGGCGTCGGTCTCGTGGGGCACGTGGCCCGAGACAGGCACGGACTGGCCCGGGTTGATGCCCCAGGTGACGACGGGCTCGAGCGAAGATGCGTCGAGCGTGATGCGGTCGTCGTAGACGGCGTCGTCATCGGACGCGAGGGTCTTCCACCAGGCGACCGCGCGCTCGAACGCTTCGCCCTGCGGCGCGAACGGCCGGCCCGAAAGGTACGCGAACGTCGTTTCGTCCGGGTTCACGTAGCCCACGCGCGCGCCGCCCTCGATGGACATGTTGCAGAGCGTCATGCGCTCGTCCATGGACATCGCGTCCACGGCCTCACCGCCGTACTCGTAGGCGAATCCGTTGCCGCCGGTGACGCCCAGCCGCGCCAGGAGCGCGAGGATCACGTCCTTGGCCGCGACGCCGGGCGATAGACGCCCCGTGATGTCGATGCGGCGAACCTTCAGGGGATCGAGAGCAAGGCACTGGGACGCCAGGACGTCGCGCACCTGGGAGGTGCCGATGCCGAACGCCACGGCGCCGAACGCGCCGTGCGTCGAGGTGTGGCTGTCGCCGCAGGCGATCGTCATGCCGGGCTGCGTGAGGCCCAGCTCGGGCCCGATGACGTGGACGATGCCCTGCCGCTCGTCACCCAGGTCGAAGAGCCGGATGCCGTGCTCCGCGCAGCTCTGGGAAAGGCGCGCCAGCATCTCGTCGGCTGCGGCATCCGCGAACGGGCGGGCCTGCGAGAGCGTGGGAACGATGTGATCCACGGTGGCCACGGTCCGGTCGGGGAAGGACACGCCGAGGCCGCGAGCCCGGAGCATCTCGAACGCCTGGGGGCTCGTCACCTCGTGAACGAGGTGGAGCCCCACGAAGAGTTGCGTCTGGCCGTTTGGAAGCTCGCGCACCGCGTGCGCGTCCCAGATCTTGCGGAAGAGCGTCGCGCCCATATGGGGGCGAGAGGGTAGCAGGCCCTCCCTCAGGGGGACCCCAGGCGGTTGCTGAAGGAGACGGCGACCGCTGCCGTTCAGCTTCTCAGGGTGCTCCACCGGAGGACCGACTCGAACGCCCGGCGGAGGGGCCGGCCCACGGGCCTGGGCACGAGGCGGCGAAGCATCCCACCCGAGTCGTAGAGGATGTGCAGGTCGACGAGCCTCAGGAGCCGGCGGCGCAGACGCGCGTTGGGGACGCGACGTTCCAGCGCTTCCCGGAGATGGCGCCGATGGTCGAGGACCGACCTGATGTTCGTGGCGCCCCAGCTGTGGCTCGTGCTGCCGTCCCGAATGAGCTTCAGGCAGCGGGTCCCGGGCTCGAACACGAAGGCTCCCGCAAGCGCCACCTCGAAGCAGTAGTTGAGATCGGCCGCGCGATCGCCGGAGCGGGTCGAGAAGAGGAGGTCGAGCTCGCGCAGACGGTCCAGGCGGAAGAGGCCGCGAAACGCTACCCACAGCGGGTACCGATGGAGGAGCCGGACGGCCCGCTCGGCGTTCCAGTCGCTCGCGCTCTCGAGATCTTCGGGCAGGGCCGAACGAAGCGATCCGAGCTCGCGAGGCGGGTCGGCAAAACGGTCGAGGGTTCCGAACGCCACGAGGGCGCGGGGCTCGCGCTCGAGTGCGCCGACGAGGCGTTCCACCCAGTCCGGTGCGAAGTGATCGTCGTGCGGCATGAAGCAGTGAAGGGCTCCCGTGGCCTGGGCCATGAGGGATTCGTAGTTCGGTACCCATCCGGCGCGGTCCCGTGTGGCCAGGATCCGGACACGCGGATCTCCCGCGAGCGCCCTTCGCAGGCGCTCGATCGCGTCGTCGTCCTGATGCCGGTCCGAGATCAGAATCTCCAGCCGCGGATACGTCTGAGCGAGGTTCGCGAGGATCCCGGGCACGAACTCGGCAGAGCGGTACAAGGGAATGCTCAGTGTCACCAGAGGCTGTTCAGACGCCGGCATGAATGCGCTCGCCGAGGTCGTACGCGAACGATGGGGCACACGTGAACTTCCCCGTGTCGATCGAGTAGTAGCCGTCGCTCGTGTGGACGCCGATCTCGTGCCGTTTGTGGAGCTCGCTGTCCGGGTCGTCGATGTCGGTCTCGCCCCATCCGAAGATCACACCGCCGTCCACGGCCAGAACCTGACTGCGGGAGATGCCCGGTACGAGCTCTTCGAAACCCTGGAGCATTCTTTTCGCGAGGCGCGCCTGCTCGGCCGCGGGAAGCGCGCCCGAGATCGAGGCGTTCCAATCGCCGGGGATCGAAAGGGCATCGCAGACGGCCGTCATCCCTTCCGGGTACCAGGACACGTACGACGGTCGATGCGGGAACGTGACCAGATCGCCGAACGGACCCAGGACGAGCGTCACGGAGGGGAGACCCTGGAGGGCCCGCGGGGTCTCGACCAGGGCGCGGTGTTTCAGCCGGAACAGCCATCGGCGCCGGGGCGTGAGACCGAGCTGCGCGTCGACGTCGAGCCTCCCGTGCCAGAGACAGTTCACGACACGCTCGGCGCGGCGCTCGAATGTTCCGGCGGGTCCCTCGCCCTTCACCGAGAACCCGCCTGAGGTCCGGGAGACCTCGACGATCCGATGTCCTCCGAGGAACCGGATGCGATCGCTGGACTCGAGCGCGTGGATCAGGAGGCCCCGGAGGGCCTCGCGGTCGACGGCTCGCTCCTCGGAGTCGAACGCCGCGGCAATCGATCCCGCGTCGATCCTCGCGTCGATCGAGCGCGCGGGCGTAAGCAGCGACTCCGGCCGGAGACCGAGATAGTCGCCGGCACCGGCCCTTTGCAGCTCGCGGTAGTCGCGCTGCATCTCGTCGTAGCGGGCGAGGAGGTCGTCCGGCGAGACCATGGAGTCGTGCCTCACGAGATACAGGAACGGGTGGGAGGTCAGTTCCTTCCACGGGAGTTGTGCCCCGACCTGCTCTTCGAGGCGATGCCGGAACGCGAGGGCCGATCGCAGCAGCAGCCGGGCGGTGCGAAGTCCAGGGTCGTTCGCGTAAACGAGGCCGAGGTGGATTTTGCCTTCGTTGCGGCGGCTCGCTCTGTCGAACGGCGTTTCCGCCGCTTCCAGGATCTCGCTGGCGATGCCTCGGCGAGCAAGCTCCAGCGCGCAGCAGAGGCCCTGGATGCCGGCGCCGAGGATGAGGACCCGGGTGACGCTCACGCGCCCGAGAATGCCCGAAGAGACCGGCTCCCGGAAGCGAGCTGCCAGCCTAACCGGAAGGCGGCGGACTCACCTGTATCGAGAGTGCGACCGTCGAGATCGGGTCCGGACATGCGGAGTGTCCTGACTGCCCGCTCTGGAAGATGGACGGGCCGGGCCGAAGCGGCAGCAGGGCAAGGTCGATGCGGCGCTGGTCAAGGCGTCCGGCCCGGAAGGCGACCGCGTGCGCAAAACGCGGCCAGGCGAGCAGGACGTGGCGCAGTCGGCGGTCACCTATTACGCCGTGGTGGACAGGGCGGGCCAGAAGGTCTCCTGGCTCTCGCTCAAGCCGGTCACCGGGCGCCAGCATCAGCTCCGCGCCCATATGGCCATCATCGGCCACCCCATCCTCGGTGATGAGAAATATCAAGGCGACCGCGACATGCCGGAGGGGATCGACAACAAACTCCATCTGCATGCGCGGCGGATCAGCCAGGATTTTGAGCTGGATGGCCGCATCGAAAAAGAGATTTGGGAGACTGCGGAACCGGCGGTGATTGACGGCGCATCTTTGACAGGTGCCGCGCACCCCAACCTGACGACAACGGTCCGCGCGCTCTGGTCTTCCAATCATCTCTACTTGGCGTTCAATTGTCCTTTCACCCGGCTAACGGTATTCGACCGGGGTGACGTTTCCGCAGAAAGGATCAGCGACAAAGGTGGCGAGTGCCTTTGGGATCGGGATGTTGTGGAGGCGTTCATCGGCTCAGACACCGAGCGACCAGCACGCTATGCTGAGTTTGAGGTGGCGCCAACAGG
>CAZXSG010000408.1:2184-4834 GCA_964643185.1 uncultured Holophagales bacterium | reverse complement strand
GCCCTCCGCACCTGTCGCGGCGAAGCCTCCGGCAACGGCCGAGGCGCTTCGCTCCGGCCCGCGCGCCTCGGGTGTGACGGGCAGCGGCGTGATCGAGCCGCCGCCCTCGTCCCCGTCCGCCGCGGCACCCTCCTCGGTGCCCGTTCGAAGGGCCCCCGCGCCGCGCCCCGCCGCGCCCTCCTCCGGCCCTCGTTCGGCAACGCCGCAGGCCCATCGTTCGGCGGGCGCACCGCAGGCCGCTTCGGCTAAGGCGGCTGCCGCTGCCGGTCCCGCAGGTGCCCTCGGACGGATCCTGAAGCGGACGGGCGAGCTGCCTGCCCGTTCGGCCATGACCTCGGGAACCTCGGGCTCGGGCATGGTGGAGACCTCATCGGGGGCGATGGCCGGGCCCAACACTCCGGGCGTGATGAAGGCCGGCATGGCCCCGCACGGAAGCCACGGCGGACATGGACCGCATTCCGACCGGGGGACGACGGCCCATCAGCAGCCCCACGCGTCGCACGCGCAAACACACGCGCCCTCCCACGCTCCTTCGCACGCGCCGCAGGCTCCCCACTCGGCTCAGGCCTCCATGGCTTCGAGCGCCTCCCCGTCCAGCCCCGGCGGCGCGGCACAGCAGGGCGGAGTCTCCGCGCAGCCCGGCGGCATGTCTCCGTCTCCCGCGCCCTCGGCGCCGCCGCTCCGCGGAGCGGGGGGCCTCGGGCGCGCCGTGATCGCGGCGCCGACCCCGCAGACGGCTCGCATCGTGCGCGCGGCGACCCAGCCCCCCTCGGCCCCTCCCCAGATGATGCCCCGTCCCGGCTTCGCGCCGCGGCCCGGTGGCACGTTCACGCCGCGCCCCGGTGGTGCCCCGGGCACGTTCACGCCGCGGCCCGGCGGGTCCTTCCCTCCGCGTCCGGGTGGGTCCTTCCCCCCGCGTCCGGGCGGATCCTTCCCCCCGCGTCCGGGGTTCGGTCGCAGTCCCATGACCCCAGCCATTCCCCCGCCGGCACTCGGGGCAGACAAACGGCGTAAGGACGCCAAGCCCGGCAGCACCGTCGTGCGCAAGGACGACGTCAAGAAACCGGCCTCCAAGAAGCTCCGGACGAAGGAGGTCGCCGCGCTCGAAGAAGACATGCGCGACTACCTCGGGACGTTCACGCCCGACACGTACGACGACATCCCGGCGGGCGGTGAGATCGACCCCAACAAGCCTCTCTCCAAGTCGGCGCAGCGGCGCGCCGCCAAGACGACCGTCGAAGGCGAATCCGGCGCGGTCGTGGGCATCAAGAAGGGCGCCCCCACGGGCCCCGTGTTCCTCTCCGAGGGCGTCACGGTCAAGGAGCTCAGCGACAAGACCGGCATCCTCGCGAAGGACCTCATGAAGTCCTTCTTCCAGCGGGGCGTCTTCGCCACGATCAACCAGCCGGTCGACCCGAAGGTCGCCGTCGAGATCGCCCGCGAGTTCGGCATCGATGCCGCCATCGTCTCGTTCGAGGAAGAGCTCGAGCTGTCCCGCCAGCAGGCCCAGATCGACAAGGCCGAGAAGACAGCCAGCGAGGTCACCGATGCCACCCCCGCGGCCCCGGCCGCGGTGCGTCTCCCCCGCGCTCCCGTCGTCACCGTCATGGGTCACGTCGACCACGGCAAGACTTCGCTCCTCGACGCCATCCGCAAGGCCGACGTCGCCGCGGGCGAGGCCGGCGGCATCACGCAGCACATCGGCGCCTACCGCGTCGAGACCCGCGGCAAGAACATCGTGTTCCTCGATACCCCGGGCCACGAGGCCTTCACGATGATGCGTTCCCGTGGCGCGAAGGCGACCGACATCGTCGTCCTCGTCGTCGCGGCCGACGACGGCGTCATGCCCCAGACCTCGGAGGCCATCGACCACGCGAAGGCCGCGAAGGTCCCCATCGTCGTGGCGATCAACAAGATCGACAAGCCCGAGTCCAACCCCGGCCGCGTGAAGCAGGAGCTCGCCGAGAAGGGCGTCATCGTCGAAGAGTTCGGCGGCGACGTCGTCAGCTGCGAGATCTCCGCCAAGGCCAAGATCGGCATCGACCAGCTGCTCGACATGATCCTGCTCCAGGCCGATCTCCTCGAGCTCAAGGCCACCCCCGAGGGCCCGGCGCGCGGCGTCGTTCTCGAGGCTCGCCGTGAAGTGGGCCGCGGCACGCTCGCCTCCGTTCTCGTGCAGCAGGGCACCCTCAAGGTCGGCGACGTGTTCTTCGCGGGCACGGCCGTCGGCCGCGTGCGCGCCATGCTCGACGATCACGGCCGGCGCGTGGAGCTCGCGGGTCCTGCCACCCCCGTCGAGGTCATGGGCTTCGAAGACATCCCGAACGCCGGCGACACGCTCCAGGTCGTCGACGACGAGGGCAAGGCGCGTCAGGTCTCCTCGTTCCGCTCCCAGAAGGAGCGCGACGAGGTACTCGCCAAGAGCGCCCGCATGTCGCTGGATTCGCTGTTCACCCGTCTCAAGCAGGGACAGGCGAAGGACCTCGCGCTCATCGTGAAGGCCGACGTCCACGGTTCCGAAGAGGTGCTCGTCCAGACCCTGAACAAGCTCTCCACCGAGAAGGTCAAGGTCTCGGTCCTCCACCCGGGCGGCGGAGTGCTCCGCACGGCTCCGGCCAGCCTGGCCTCCTTCCAGCGGGCGCACTTCGCC
>CAZXSG010000408.1:0-2174 GCA_964643185.1 uncultured Holophagales bacterium | reverse complement strand
GGGTCCCGAAGAGGGGCTCGTCCAGACCCCGGACACGCACTCCACCGGGAAGGTAAAGGTCTCGGTCCTCCACTCGGGCGTCGGCGCGATCTCGGTGAACGACGTGCTCCTCGCGTCCGCTTCCGAGGCGATCATCATCGGCTTCAACGTGAGGCCGGAGAAGAAAGCCCAGGAGCTCGCCGAGAAGGAAGGCGTCGACGTGCGCCTCTACTCGGTCATCTACACCGTGACCGACGAGATCAAGAAGGCCATGACGGGCCTTCTCGATACGGTCAAGCGCGAAGCCTTCCGGGGCCGCGCCGAGGTGCGCGACACGTTCCGCGTGCCGAAGATCGGCGTCATCGCCGGCTGCTTCGTCCTCGACGGGGTCATTCCGCGCAACGCCGGAGCCCGGCTCGTGAGGGATGGCCGTGTGGTCTACGAGGGCAAGATCGGCTCGCTGCGCCGCTTCAAGGACGACGCCAGCGAGGTCAAGGCCGGCTTCGAGTGCGGCATCGCCATCGCGGGCTATCAGGACGTCAAGCTCGGCGACGTCATCGAGGCCTTCGTCGTCGAGGAGATCGCCGCGACCCTCTCCTGAGGCTTCCCAGGAGCCTCCCCTCCTCTCGCCCCACGCCCTAGATCCTAGATCCCGGGGACAGCGGCGGGCGCCCGAATCGGGTCGTCCGCCTCCCCGGGGCTCACCCTTCCGAACACAACGAGAGAACCTCAGAAAAAACGATCATGGTCGTCGCCGTACTCGTATTCGATCTCCACCTGCCGTTCTGCCGGGGTCTCAAGGAGAAGCGCGCGCTCGTCCGCCCTCTGAAGGCGCGGCTTCGCGGGGATTTCGAGATCTCCGCGGCCGAGGTGGCTCACCAGGACCTCCTCCAGCGCGCCGTCCTCGGTGTCTCGGCCGTCGGATCCGACGCCGAAGCCCTGGAGCCCTTGGCCGAGAAGGTCTCGCGTTACGTGGCGTCCTACGCCGAGGAAAACGGCATCGAGATCGCCGACGAGAGGCGCGAGCTGCTCAGCTTCGGCGACGTCGGGTCGCCCGCCAACGCCTTCGGCCGCGCCGAGGAGGACCCAACATGAAGGACAACCGCCGCCGCCGCCAGGTGGGCGACGTCGTGAGGGCCGAGCTGGCCCGGCTGCTCCGCGAGGACCTGCGGGATCCGGCCATCGGCTTCGCCACCATCACGGATGTCGAGATGGCCCCCGACCTCCGCTCCGCGAAGGTCCACGTTTCCGTCTACGGTGACGAAGAGCAGTTCACGAAGACCGTCGCGGCCCTGAATCACGCCCGAGGCCACCTGCGTTCCCTCGTGGGCCGCAACTGCGGCCTCCGCTTCGCGCCGGACCTCCACTTCACGGAAGACCACACGGTCGCTCGGGGCGCCCGAATCGAAGAGCTCCTTCGCACGCTCCCCGAGACGGTGAAGGAAGGTCCCGACGAGAGCCGCTCGGAATCCGACGCCCCGATCCAGGAAGAGAAAGCCTGATGCCCGACTCGGTTTCCGGCCTCCTCCTCGTCGACAAACCGGAAGGCCTCACGTCTCACGACGTCGTGGACGCCGTGAGACGCCTCCTGTCGACCCGCCGGGTCGGCCACACCGGCACCCTCGATCCCGCGGCCACGGGCCTCCTCGTGCTCTGCGTGGGCCGGGCCGGGAGGCTCCAGTCGTTCCTCACCGGTCTCCCCAAGAGCTACACCGGCGCGCTGAAGTTCGGGATCGCGACCGACACGTACGACCGCGAGGGGCAGCCGATCGGCGAGGCGCATCCGGGAGCGTCCCCGTCGCGCGAGGCCGTCGAGGCCGCGCTCGTGAACTACGTGGGAGAGCTGACCCAGAGCCCTCCCCCCTTCTCGGCCAAGAAGTTCGGCGGCAAGAAGTTCTACGAGCTGGCCCGCAAGGGCGAACCGGTTCCCGACCTGCCGAAGGCCGTCACGGTGCGGCGTTTCGAGATCACCGCCCTCGAGGGTGACACCGCCGAATTCACGGTGGAGTGCTCCTCCGGAACCTACATCCGCTCGCTGGTGCACGACCTCGGACGGGATCTGGGGGTCGGCGCTCACCTCACCGCGCTCCGCCGCACGTCGGTGGGGGTCTTCCGCCTCGAGGACGCCTCGACTCTACCTGAGCTCGATGCGCGCACCCTGCCCGAGCGCCTCGGAAAGCCCGGCTGGATTCCGC
>CAZXSG010000407.1:0-4844 GCA_964643185.1 uncultured Holophagales bacterium | reverse complement strand
AGCATGAGAACGGGGAGCTTGGGGCGCGCGGCCTTCACGTCCTTGAGCGCGTCGGGGCCGCTTCGGCCCGGCGGCGAGAGATCCAGCACGAGGAGACCCCATTCGCCGGAACGGGCCGCCTGCACGGCCTCGGCCGCGGTGCCGGCCTCGCCGAACCGAGCTTCGGGAAACGCCTCCTGGAGAAGCTCGCGGAGCCCGTGCCGCACGATGGCGTGGTCGTCGGCGAGGAGAATCGCCGTCACGGACGTGGCCCGCACGGCACCGAGACGACGGCCATCGTGCCCCGGTTGGCCTCGCCGTGGATCTCGGCCGTTCCGCCCAGGAGGAACGCCCGTTCCCGGAGGCCCATCAGTCCGAGGGAGCGGGGCGCGCCCACCTCCGCCGCCAGGATGCCGCGACCGTCGTCGGCAACGCTCACGGTGAGCCGATCGTCCTCGAGGCGCAGCGAGACCTCCACGGTCGAGGCTCCCGCGTGCCGCGCCACGTTGGTGAGCAGCTCCTGCACGATCCGGAAAACGCCGGTCTCGATGGCATCTCCGAGGCGCAGCTCCCCGAGAGTGCCCGTGAGCCGCGTGGCGATTCCCGAGCGTTCGCCGAGGTCGGTGAGCTGTGCCTCGATGGCGGCCTCGAGGCCGAGCTGATCGAGGGCCGCAGGGCGGAGACCCTCGGAGATGCGCTGCACCGTGCGCACCGTGCGGTCGGTCAGCTCGGCCATGCCGTCGATCCGGGCCAGGATCAGAGCTGTGTCCGCGGTGCTTCCGCCTTCGAGCTTCGAGACCCTCGCGCGTACCCACGACACGTCCATGCGGAGCGCGGTGAGGAGCTGTCCCAGCTCGTCGTGGATCTCCCGCGCGATGCGCACGGCCTCCTCCTCGCGAACCGTCTGGAGGCGCGCCGAGAGAGCCCGCAGCTTCTCGTTCGTGGCCTTCAGCTCCCGCCGGGCGTCCCGCTCCCGCGCGAGGAGCAGCTCGCGCTCCTGGACGCGCAGCCGCTCTTCGGTCACGTCTGCGGTGACGCCCAGCAGCCGCAGCGGCCGGCCGTCGGGGGCGCGCTGGAAGCGGCCGTGCACCGCGAGCCAGCGGACCTGACCGTCGGGCCGCACGATGCGGAACGAGGGAGCGTAGGGCGCGCCTTCGAGCGCGGCGCCGATCGAGGCGCGGAGGAGCGCGACGTCCTCGGGATGGATGAGGCGCTCGAACGTCTCGTAGCTCCCGTCGTAGGTGCCGGGCGCCAGCCCGAAGATGCGCTCGTTCGTCTCGTCCCACACGACGCGGCCGGAGGGAACGTCCCAGTCCCACACGCCGAGGTCGGCGGCCACGAGCGCGAGCGCGAGGCGGTCGCGCACCCGTTCGCCGCTCGCCTTGGCCGACCGCAGCTCCTCGAAGAGCTGCGCGTTGACGATGGCCGTGGCACAGCGCTCTGCGGCGGTTTCGAGCAGGCGCAGATCGGTCGCGTTCTCGCGGTGGGGATCCCGCCAGTCCACATGCAGCACGCCTACGAGCCGGTCCTTCGTGCGAAGGGGCACTCCGAGCATGCTGGAGATGCCGTGGTCGCCGAGGAACGTGCCGAGGATCCTCGGGTCCTTCCGCGCGTCCTCGATGTGGAGCGGCTGCCCGGTCGCGAGGATCCGGCCGCCGAAGCCCTGTCCGGCGGGGATGCGGGGAAGGCTGCTCTTCACCTCGCCGAAGCCGGCGATGGCCCGAACCGCGAGCTCCTGCCCGTCGACGAGGAGGATGGCTCCCGCGTCGGCCCGCATCACGCGCACGAGGCGCTCGAGGAGCACCGCGAGGAGCGTGGCGAGATCCCACGTCGAAAGCGCGCTGTCGGTAACCTCGAGCAGCGCCGTCAGCTCCTCGTTGAGCCGCGTGGAGTCATCGACCGGGAGGGGAGCGCTCACGGAGCGATTCTGTCATCGGACCGTGAGCTCCGCCCGCGACGGGGGAGTTACTTCGTCTGCAGGCTCTCGATGTGCTTCACGATGTTTGCGATACGGAGCTGCGCTTCGGCCTCTTCGGAGGTGTTCAGCGAGCGGAGGAGCGGGCCCCAGGTGGGCATGGTGGAGGACCCGTGCGCGGTGACCTCGGAGCCGAAGCGGAGGACGGTCGTCACGCGGTCGGCCGGAAACTTGCCGGCGTTCTTCTTCGTGAGCTGGCTGAGGTCGGTGATCCCCGACTTCAGCGCCGGGGCGGCCGGGCCGTCCCCTTTGCCCTTCATCCCGTGGCACGTGGCGCAATAGTTCGCGTACATCTCGGCGCCCGAGCCGCGCGGCGTGGCCTTGATCTCGGTTCCCTTGAGGGGAGCCGGCGACGTCTTCTCCTGGGCCACGGCGGGCACACACCAGAGAAGCAGCAGCGCGGGGATGAAGGAGAGAAGGGTGGAGCGTCTCATCGGAGTCCTCCTGGCCTGGGGCCGGTCCCGTGTGGAGTCATGGAGCCGGGCGAGCCGACGCGCTCGTGCGGTCTCCCTCAGAGAGGATGCGTCGTCCCGCCCGTCGCGGCCATGATGCAGGCGAGTCAGGCGGTCCGGCCAGGAACGGTGATGCGGTTGTCCACCGAGAAGACGCCGAAGACCCCGCGGGCCAGCATCTCGGCCTTGATCCGGTCGGCGGCGCGGTCGACATTGCCGTAGAGCGTGACGCGTCCGTGCTTCACGACGACGTGGATCGCGTACTTCCCGAAGGGCTGGACGTCCATGAACCGGGACCGGCCGAAACCGCGGCTGCGGAAGGAGACAGGGGAGCCGTAGCGGGAGAGGAAGCCGTCCGAGTAGATGCGGTTGAAGACGCTGCGCCGCAGCCGGTCGTCTGTCATGGAGGCCGGCAGCACTTGGATGTCGTTCACCACGACGACCACACCGTTCACCTCCTGAACGGCCTCCTGGACCTGCTTCTTCAGGCCGCCAAAGAGCACCGAGCCGCTCAGCGTGACGGTGCCGCCGTTCTCCTGGAAAGAGATGGCCTCGAAGGGACCGTAGGTGGGCAGCTTCAGGATCGACGCGCGGATGTCGCTTTCGAGATCCTGGTCCCCGTCCCGCGCCGACAGGGGAAGGGCGACTGTGAGGGGGAGGAGGAGACTGAGCACACTCAGCATACGAACGACGTGACGTTTCATGGCCGACCGTCCTTTCTTGGAACAACGCCCTGCCTGGCGCCCGGGTCCGGCTGTCTGCCGGTCCCGCTGGCAGGAGTGCAACGTCCGGGCCAGCACAGCGCGTCGCGGAAAGGGGACACGGCCGCGCGCGCGGTGTAGGCTCGCCTCGATGTCGTCCGACCCCGCACCCCGCCCCGCGACCTACGACGACGTGATCGCCCTGCCCGACAACGTCGTGGGCGAGATCATCGAGGGCGAGCTCATCGTCTCGCCAAGGCCCGCCGCCCCGCACGCGCTCACGGCTTCGGTCATCGGCGGAGACCTGATGGCGCCTTTCGGCAAAGGGCGCGGAGGCCCCGGCGGCTGGTGGATCGTGGACGAGCCCGAGCTGCATCTCGGGCGTCACGTCCTCGTTCCGGATGTCGCGGGCTGGCGCCGGGAGCGGATGCCGGCTTTCACCGCCGCGCCCTTCTTCACCCTTCCGCCCGACTGGGTGTGCGAGATCGTTTCCCCGCGTTCCTGGCGGAACGACAGGGCCCGGAAGCTCCCGATCTACCTCGAGCACGGAGTGGGCTGGGCCTGGCTCGTCGACCCCATCGCTCGCACGCTCGAGATCTTTGAAAGCGCCGGGATCCCGAAGGGATCCCAGACCCACTGGAAGGTCGTGGGCGCTCACCGGGGCAACGAGGTCGTGAGGGCCGCGCCTTTCGAGGCCATCGAGATCGAGCTCGAGAGCTGGTGGCTGCCGTCGGCCGACGAGGTTCCGCAAGGAGGCTGAGCATTCTGGTCGTCCTGTAATCTCCCTGAAATGCCGGATCTGAAGTCGGACCTCGAACAGGCCTCTCTATCGCTTCGCGAAGCTCTCGCCACGGCGAGGACGGGGCTCATCGAGCGCGAGGTGCTCGTCGAGCTGATCCTCCTCGTCGCGGCCGCCCGCGAGCACATCCTCGTGATCGGCCCGCCGGGCACCGCCAAGAGCGAGGCCGTGCGGCGCGTGGCGCGGGCGATGGGAGGCGTTTACTTCGAGTATCTGCTCGGCCGTTTCACGGAGCCGAGCGAGATCTTCGGACCCATCGATATCCGCAAGCTCAAAGAGGGGACGGTCGAAACGGAGACCGCCGGAATGCTGCCGGAGGCCGAGATCGCGTTCCTCGACGAGGTGTTCCAGGGCTCGACCGCGATTCTCAACACGCTCCTCGGCATCCTGAACGAGCGCACGTTCCGGCGCGGGCACACCCGTAAGGTCTGTCCTCTCCGCGTCTGTGTCGGGGCGTCCAACGCACTGCCACTCGACGAGTCGCTCGCGGCCTTCGCCGACCGGTTCCTCGTGCGGGTGTACGTGGAGCCCGTGCCCGATCCGCTGCTCGAGGATCTTCTCCGGGGCGGCTGGTCGATCGACCGCTCGGAAGCGCCGGGAGTCCTGCGCATGGGCGATCTCGATACGGTCGCTCAGGCGGCGCGGGGGGCGGACTTCACGGCGCTCCGTCCCTTTCTCGCGGAAGCCATCCGCATCCTCCGCGGCGCGGGCGTTCACCTCTCCGACAGACGTGCCGTGCGGGTGCAGAGGCTCATCGCCGCGGCCGCGGCCTTCGCGGGCCGGACGGTTCCTTCGCGCGCCGATCTGTGGCCGCTCGTCTTCGCCGTGCCCACTCACGAGGAGCAGGCCGTCGCGCGGGAGGCCCTCCGCGACCTCCTGGCCCCTTCCGAGAACCCGTCTCTCGGGTCGGCGGCAGAGGAGGCCTCTCTGGGTCCGCT
>CAZXSG010000406.1:0-4852 GCA_964643185.1 uncultured Holophagales bacterium | reverse complement strand
ATTTCCCTCCAGGCGACAACGAAGATCTCTTGGCGGCCTGGCTCTGGTCCGATCGAGCGGGGGTCATTTCTCATCAAACCGCGCTCAGCCTCCATGGCCTTTCGGACGTCTTGCCGGCCCAGATTCATCTCACCGTACCGAGTTCGTGGCGACGCCGGAAGCCGCCGCTGGGCGTCGAGCTTCACTACGACGTCGTGCCGCCGGCAGACCGCTCCTGGATCGGCAACCTCGCCACGACAACCGTCGAACGCACGCTCCACGACTGCGCGCTGGCCGGGTTGTCTCCCGAGCTTCTGCGCCAGGCCACGAAGCAGGCACTGAAGCGTGGACTCGCTGCGAGGGCTGATCTGGGCGAAGTTCGTAGAGCCCTGAAGCCGTTTGGAGGGCTACCAAGATGAAACGTCCCAGGACGTTCTCGAATCCGCAGGCGTTCAAGACCGCCCTCGAGCAGCGCATACGCGACTCAGCGGCTGCGACCGCAATGCCAATCGGCCGAAAACGCCAACTGATTGTGTTCGACCGTTTCCTCGCGCGCATCGCGACCGCCTTCGGTGACAACGTGACCGTGAAGGGAGGTCTCGTACTCGAGCATCGTCTGACTCGATCGCGAACAACGAAGGACGTGGTGGACCTGCAGATCCGTTTCGAGCCCGAGCAGTTGCTGATGAGGCTCCAGGAGGCGGGCCGTCAGGATCTGAGCGACTTCATGACCTTCGAGCTATCCGTCAACCGGGAGCACCAGGAGATTCGCACCGGCGGATCGAGGTTCACCGCGAAGTGTCTTCTCGCAGGGAAGATTTACGGAGACGTCTTCGGTGTCGACATAGCGGTGGGCGATTCCTACCTTGGAGAACCTCACCTGATCACCGCGGATGACGTCCTTGGATTCGCGGGTGTGGCCCCGCCGAACCTTCGCCTCTACCCAATCGAAACGCACATAGCAGAGAAGCTCCATGCCTACACCCTACCGAGGGCGATGCTCAACGGCCGCGTCAAGGACCTGCCGGACATCGCCCTCCTCGCCTCCATCCAAGCCCTCGATGCTCATACCCTGAGAGAGGCGCTCGACAAGACCTTCACTTCGCGGGCAAGCCACAACCTACCGGACTTCCTCCCGCCGCCGCCAACCGAGTGGGAAGCGCCATTCGCAGCCATGGTTCGCGAAGACGGACTTCCCTGGTCGAGCCTCGAGCTTGTGGCCCAGGCGGCGAAAGCCTTTCTCGACCCTGTGCTTTCCGGAACGAGGATCGCTACCTGGGATCCCAAGGCCTGGCTCTGGCAGGATCGCTGAGGGCTACCTCCTCGTGTACTGCGCCGTGAACCTCTCGACCCACGTGGCGCCGCCGTTCGACGATTCCTCCATCGCGAGCCGGATGCGGTTCGCGTCGAGCGGCCGCCAGCTGTGCCGCCGCCCCGGGGTTTCGTAGAGCAGCATCCGGTCGCCGGTGTACGTCCCGATGAGCACCATGCGGTTGCCCTCGGTATCGATGTAGGTCTGGTGCCACTTGGCCGTCACGGGGTCGTAGACGTTGACGCTGCGCCCGCGGTAGACCTGCTGCGAGAAGTTCTCCTCGATCACACAGCCCTGCTCGTCGCGCGTGATCACGTTGGAGCCCGGGAACGCGCCCTGCGCGCTATAGCCCCAGTTGCCGAGCCAGAAGTCGTACTGACGACTCTCCCCGGAGGTGCAGGGCGCCGTGGACGGCAGACGCCTCACCCCATACGTGCCCCCTCCCGTGATCTCCCCGCCCACGGTGCGGGCCGTCGCGTCCGAGGTCGCGCTCGTGGACGGCACCCAGGCCGGATCCTCGAAGCGCTGCACGCCGAGCTGGTGCGCCGCGAAGCCCGAGGGCCCGCGCGCGGGATCGAAAGACAGCGTGAGCGGCACGGGGTACGCGAACCTCACATCGGCCGGGGCGAGGTCCACGAGGGTCTCCGGATCGAGGTTCGGATCGAGAGGCACGTTCGTGTGGCGCGTGAGCGTCAACGCGACCGGTGAGGTGAGCGCTCCCGGGGGGATCACCAGCGTGCCGACTCCGGCGAGCGTCACCGTTCCACCCGCGGGCCCGATCGTCCCGGCGGGGGCCGGCGCGGGAGCGGGCAGGTCCATCGCCACGTACGCGCCGTCGCCCGTGCGCTCGCCCGGCAGGCCGCCGTCGTTCACGACGCCGTACGCGAGCCAGGGAGCCGAGCCTTCCACGCGCCGCACGCGCACCCAGCCGCTGCGGATTCCGGCGTTCCCGAGAATCGAGTTGAACTGGGTGTGCTGGCCCGGCGCGAGGGTCTGCCGCAGCGCGGAGCCCTTCTCCACACCGCCGCTCTCACCGTCGTACGTGCGGACCTCGAGAGCTATCGAGCCCGAGCCGTCGGGGCCGGTGTGGACGATCGCGACGTTCGAGCGGTTCCCCGCGTCTGCCGAGAGGCCGTGGAGCGCGACCTCCGGGCCCGCCTCCTCGGCCGGCGTGACGGCGGGCGTGAAGAGCCCGAAGGAACCGCCCTCGGGGCCGCGGAAGCCCGTGCGCGCCGCCGCGAAGACCTGGTCGATCGGGGCGCCCGAAACCGTGATGCGCAGGCTGCCCACGTGTCCCGCGCGCTCGGCGCCGGTGGCAACGCCCGCCGCGCGGAGGAGTGCGTAAGCATCGGGGAAGATGCGCTGCTCGCGGGGCGCGAGCGTCACCGTCGCGACGCCATCGGCGCCATCGGGCGCGGTCAGCGACCTCACATACGAGAGCGTGAGCGTGACAGTCGACGCGCTCCGGTTCGCGAGCACCAGCTCGCTCAGGATGGTCGCCGTCTCGGCGATCACGGGCACGGTGAGCCGGCCGCCGCTCCGTCCCTCGGGAACCGGCGGCAGGAACGAGCCGTCGTTCGTCACGTTGTCGTTCACGACCCCGTAGGCGCTGAACGCGCCGGTGCCGCCGACCCTTTCGACCTCGGCCCATCCGTTCGTCATTCCCGCGGAGGAGAGGACGCCGTTCACCTGGAGCCAGCCGAACGCCGGCAGCGTCTTCGCCTCGTAGAGGACGAACGCGGCGCCGTCGCCCGTGCCGGATCGGAGCGTGACCTTCACCGTCACGGGGTCGGCACCGGTCGAGAGGAGCGCGAGGTTGGACCGGTCCGACGGGCTCTCGCGAAGGCCGTAGACGAGGAGGCGCGTCGTCGAGCCCGCCCGGAGCGCGCCGTAGGCGAGGCCGGCCCGACCGACGGGCGAGGGAACCGCCGTCGTCGTGCGGGCCGTCGCGGCCACGACGTCCTCGCTCTCGGCTCCCGCGAACACCACCTCGAGCGTGCCCGCCTGGGCTTCTCCGTCGGGAAGGCTCAGGCCCCTCTCGCGGAGGAGCGCGATCGTGTCGGGCACGACGAGCTGCTGGCCCGGCGTGAGGGCCAACGACGTCTCGCCTCCCGACGTTGCCCCGAGCGACGGGTGATAGCGCAGCGTCGCCGTCACGGCGGTGGCGCCGCGGTTCGAGAGCGCGAGCTCCGTGGTGTAGCGCGCGGTCGCGGTGGGCACGTCGAGGACGATCGGGACGAGCCGGGTGGTGTCGACGGCCGCGCCCGGGACACGGGCGGCCAGGGCCTCGAGCGCGAGGCAGCAGGCGGGAAGAACGGCAAGCAGTCGGTTCACGGGAGCCTCCGGCACGCAGGGTGGAGCGCGCTTTCGCAGGCTCCAACGCTTCCGGTCCGAGAGGCCCGCGCGCGGGTCCGGGAGCCTCACGAACCGTTCCGGGGCCCTCCGCCCTCGTTCGGGGGCTTTCGTCCCGGCCGGGGAGGGCTCCCAGTAGAGAGGCCGGATGATCCGTGGGGTGAACGCCGCACGGTTCCGCCCCCAGCGCATCGGCGCTTTCGGCGCTTTCGACGCGTTCGGCGCGTTCGTTCCCGTAGCGATCGTGGCGACCGTCATGGGGCTCGTGAACGCCGGAGACAGGTACCGCACGGGCCGGCCGGTCTTCACGGGGCAGCCGTTCACGTGGTGGGGCGTCACCTGGCCCTACCTCGTGCGGGCCTGGATCTGGGCGGGCCTCTATCCCGCCGTCGCCGCGCTCTGCCGAAGGTGGCCGCTCGGTCCCGGACGCCGGCGGGGAACTCTCGCCGTGCACCTTGCGGCGGCCGTCCTCTTCACGTTCCTGGCCATGCTCCTCAACTTCGTCGCGGTCAATCTCCTCGCCGACGGGCACGTCCTGCTCGCGGATCTCCTCGGTCCGCCGTTCCGCCAGTCGCTCGTTCTGGGCTGGCGGTATCACCTTCTCCTCTACGCCCTCGTGCTCGCGGCGGCCGCCGGCGTCGAATCGGCGAGCCGGGCCCGCGCGCAGGCTCTGCGCGACACCGAGCTCCGCACGCGGCTCGCCGCGGTGCGGCTCGAGACGCTTCGCGCGCAGCTCCACCCGCACTTTCTTTTCAACACGCTGAACGGCGTTCTGCCCCTCATCGAGGACGACCCTCCGGCCGCGGTGCGCGCGGTCGGGGAGCTCTCGGCGCTCTTTCGCGAGAGCCTCGCCGACCGGGCGCCCCTCCCGACCGTCGAGGCCGAGCTGCGCTTTCCCGATCCTTTCCTGGGGCCCCTTAAGCCGCCCCTCGGCGACCGCCTCTCGTACTCCCTCGAGGCGACGCCCGAGGCCGCGAGCGCTCGCGTGCCGAGGCTCCTCCTCCAGCCCCTCGTGGAGAACGCCGTGCGGCATGGTCTCTCCCGCGTGCGGGCCGGCGGGCGCATCGAGGTCGACGTGCGGAGGGTGCGCGATCGCCTCGTCCTCGAGGTGCGCGACGACGGCCCCGGCGTCTCGGGCGAAGCGCCCTTCGCACCCGGCCTGGGGCTTTCGAGCACGCGCGCCCGTCTCCAGGCACTCCACGGCGAGCG
>CAZXSG010000405.1:0-4858 GCA_964643185.1 uncultured Holophagales bacterium | reverse complement strand
AGCGCGTCCAGCGCCGCGCCGCGCTCCTCGGGCCCGCCTTCGGTGGCGAGCGCCACGAGCGTTTTGCGGGTGGAGGCAAACCGACCGGACAACGTCTACGGCTTTCCCGTCATATCGCCAGGATCGTACGCCAGGGAAGCAGAGGACGCGGGTGTCATGGAGGACCAGGCCAGGGTTGAGGTGGATGAAGAGGGACGGTAAAATGAGCCGACTGCTGCCTCGGGAAACAGCTATCGACGGCCCACCCTTCAGGGCGGGTAATTTTTCCGTCGGAAGGAGAAGACTCGTGGATCTGAAGGTTGGATACATCCCATTTTCCGGCGACAAGGATCTGGAGCAGATGGCCAGCACCACGATGGTCGGGCACAACTCGGCGCACAAGCTCGACCGCTTCTCGCCCTACTACTACGTCAAGGGCGACTCCCTGAGGCACCTGTACACTTTCCAGCAGCTCTACATCTTCGCGCACGGCGCCGAGGGATCGCCGAGCATGGACAGCTGCACGGGCGAGACGCTTTTCGTCGGCGACCTGGCCAAACAGCTGAAGGACGCGAAGCTGTCCTTGGCGATCGCCAAGGTCAAGCTGTGGATTTGCAGCGGGGGCGCTGGTGGCGCCTTGTCGACGGCCAAGCAGCTCAAGGACGCCATGGTCGCCGCGGGCTTCACCAAGGTCAAGGTGTATGGCTACACCAAGACCCTGGACTCCGGCATGCTCGACGGCCACAAATGGGGCTCCGACTACGACTTCGACACCGGGGTCGACAGCAACATCCAGTACGCCAAGAACATCCGCGTCAAGTTCTGACGCCCCGAAGCCCGAAGCGTCCTCACATGATTTTCAGGACGTCGCGGTAGGCATGGATACGAGAACCGGTTTGCCCGCCTTCTGCGCGCGCTGAAAGGACGCTTGGAGCGTTGCGCGGTCATGCTGATCCGACCTCAGCATCAGAGTGCGAGGGTGGTACGGACCGCCGCAGGAACGAGCCTCACGACTCTTGACCAGAGCAGCGGCCGCGGCTAGGAGCGCGAGGCGAATGGCGGAGCGCCTGTCGGTCGTCATGATCTCAGCATGCCACCCCCGCGGCCGGAGTCGGGCCTACGCGGTACGAGTGAAGGTCGACAGGAACACCGATGCGCGGCCGGAGATGCTTCCCATACCGCAGAGGACTCCCTCGACGGGTGGCGACGCCCTCGGGGCCTGAGGCGGGCTTCCCCAGACGGAACCTGCCGGAGGCCGCGCGGCCCGATCGCAGAGCTCGGCCCAGGCCAGGAGATCGAGGAGGCGCTCTCGCTGGATCTCGGTTGGAGCCCGCCGGGCACGGCTGAGGACGATCGCGGCTCCCTTCTTGATCGGGCCCCATTCGCTATACGCCGCGGCGCTTCCGGGGAACGTGCCCACGAGGGAACTCGCCCTCTCGGGCGCCTTCGATTCTCTTTCGAGTCGCGCATCGAGGGCGGCGTTCTCTACGGGCGAGAGGGCAGTCCGGCAGCGGGCCTCGTATTCGTCGAGCCTTCGTTCGACTGCCACGAGGAGCGCGTTCACAGTACTTTTCTCGAACGGAAGCGCGGGGTGAACGAACCCGAGCAGGTAGGGATCGTCGGCCGTAGGCCTCACAACTTGAAGAGATGCCCTTCCGGGGTCATCGTGAACGAGGAGGGTCGCGTCCGGAGGTGCTCCCTCAGGGAACGCCACCCGTTCTCGGGGGAGGCGGGAGGAGAGAGCCGACGGCGCCGAGCAGCGCAAGCCGGATGGCGTTTCGTCTGTCCATGGTCACTGGCTTGAACGGAAGCCGCAGCAAAGCCGTCTAGTCCGATCTCAGCGGTCGCTGGCGAAGCGCTCGACGTCCTTGCGGGAACCGAACACCACGAGGACGTCGCCACGCTCGAGGACGAAGTCGTTCCCCACGAGACCCATCACGCGCTCGGCGGAGGCGCCTCCCAGGAACGCCAGCGGCCCGCGGCGGGCGACTGGCCGCCGCACGGTGACGAGGCGCAGGCCCTGCTCCTCCAGTTTCAGGGAGCCCAGGGTCGCGCGGACGTCCCTGTCGTGCGCGTTGACCTCGGCGATCGTGTAGTCGTCGAGGAGGACGAGCGCGTCGAGCGGACCCTCGGCCGTGAGCGTGCGGGCCACGCGCTCGGCCGTCTCGGAGACCGGCAGGATGACCTCCGAGACGCCCAGCTTGTTCAGGATCTGCTCGTGCCGGTGCGTCGTGGCGCGTACCAGGAGCCGCTTCACGCCCAGCCCCGAGAGGTGCATCACCGTGAGCACCGTCGCCTCGAAGTTCTCGCCGAAGCTCACGACGACGGCGTCGAACTCCTCGAGGCCCTGCGCCGCCAGAGCGCGCTCGTGCGTCGCATCGAGCTGCAGCGTATCGGTGACGCGGCCCTTCATGTCCTCGAGCGTGGCCGGGTCGCCGTCGATCGCGAGCACCTCCACGCCCTGCCGGAACAGCTCGGTCGCGAGCTGGCCGCCGAAGTTGCCGAGACCGATCACCGCGATGCGTCGCGCCATGAGTCACCTCACGCGACGAGGATGTCCTCGTCGACGTAGTCGTATCCGAAACGGGGGCCGGGAGGCCGGGTGAGCGCCACGAGGGTTCCCAGGAGACCCACGCGGCCCACGAGCATGAGGAGCGTGACGACGAGCTTCCCCGGATCGGTGAGGCCCGGCGTCACGCCCATCGACAGACCCACTGTAGAGAGCGCCGAGACGGTCTCGAAGAGCAAGGCCAGCGCGTCGTGCCGCTCGGTGAGGAGCAGCGCGAAGAAGCCGAGCCCCGCCACCACCAGGGAGAGTAGGACCGTGCCGAAGGCCTTCACCACACAGTTGGGGGCGACCTCGCGCCGGAAGACCTCGACCTTCGTCATCCCGTGCACCGTCGCGCGCACCGAGAGGAGCGCGATGGCGAGCGTCGTGGTCTTGATGCCGCCCGCGGTGGACGCGGGGGAGCCGCCGACCCACATGAGGAAGATCGACACGAGGACGCCGGGCCTCGAGAGCGCGGACATGTCCACGGTGTTGAAGCCGGCCGTGCGGCAGGAGACCGAGTGAAACGCCGCGGCCAACACCTGCTGCGCACCGGAGAGGGGTCCCAGTGCCGCGTCCCGCTCCAGCAGGTAGACGAGGGTGCCCCCGCCTGCCGTGAGGACCAGCGAGGTCGCGAGCACGAGGCGCACGTGGAGGGGCAGCCGCCTACGCGGCTGGCCGGGGCGGACCCGCGCCGCGGCGAAGCCGGCCAGGCCCGAGAGCACAGGGAAGCCGAGCCCGCCGATCGTGATCAGGGCCATCACCACGAGCTGGTACCCGGTGTTCGCGGCGAACGGCTCCGCCGCGAGGTTCGAGGAGTGGAGCGCGAAGCCCGCGTTGCAGAACGACGAAACGGCATGAAAGACCGACTCGAAGATCCGCGAGGTCTCGCGCATCTCTGCGGGGAACTCGCGGAACCGGTAGAGCAGCACCGCGCCCACGCCTTCCAGCGCGAACGTCGCGAGCCCGATCGAGGCCACCACGCGCCGCAGCCTCCCAAAGCTCTCCTCGCCCACCAGCTCCTGCAGCGCGGCGTCGTGCCGGAGCGAGCGCCCGCCACCGAGAAAGAGCCCCAGAAACGTGGTGAGCGTCATGATTCCGAGGCCTCCGGCCTGGATCAGGACGAGGAGGATGACCTTGCCAAGCGGTGTGAACGCGGTCGCGGGGTCCACGACGGCGAGGCCGGTGACGCACGCGGCGCTGGCCGCCATGAAGAGCGCGTCCACGGCCGAGAGCGGCGACGTCGTCGCCCGCGGAAGGAGCAGGAGACCCGCGCCCGACACGACGAGGACGACGAAGCTCACGAGCACCAGCAGGCTCGGAGGAATGCGGCTCGAAAGGAGCCTGCGGCTGGACCGCAACATTCCCGGCAGGAACACCAGAAGCGGCAGACCCTGCGTCAATACGGTGCCCAGGGAGCCCAGCTCGCTCGCGCCCGGCCGGGACCCGGGGAGCGGCTGGAGAAGGAAGACGACGAGCACCAGCGCGGCGTGGGGCGCATGCGGGCGCAAAAAAACACTCCGGTGGGCGGAGAGCGCCGCACGAGCCAGGGTGATCGCGACGAAGGCCACGAGGAGGCCGCGGGTCGTCGCGGCGAGGCGCTCCCGGTCGTCCGGCTTGAGCGGGAAGCCCGCTCCCGCGATGAAGGCCGCGAACGCCACGAACGCGAGAACCGCCGGGAGGAGCGACAGGAACCCACGCAGAAACGACGCCCGCGGGGAGATGTCCCCGCCTGCGGGGCGCCGGGCCGGAAGCTCGCGGTAGCGGATCATCGCGCTGCGAGGCTCCCGCACGTCACGGGGTCAGCGTAGCAGGGCCGAGAGGTGAGCCGCAGCACGCGCACCCGATCGGCCGAAGATCTATCGTCCGCCACATGGAGACGAACCCACAGACGACCCGCAGGCCGGAAGAAGAGGGTGCCTACCTCCTGTTCATGCTCGCGCTGAGCCTCATCTCCCTGGGCACGCTGGCTCTCACCACCGTGGCCCGGCTGGACGAGGACACCCAGCGCCTCCTCATACACGCCGATACGCTGATCTGCGGGTTCTTCTTCGTGGACTTCCTGCGGAGCTTCTACAAGGCCGAGAACCGCATGAAGTATTTCGTCACGTGGGGGTGGCTGGATCTCATCTCGAGCATCCCCATGATCGACGCGTTCCGGGCCGGCCGGCTGGCCCGGGTTCTGCGCATCCTGCGCGTGTTCCGCGGCCTCAGGGCCACGAAGATCATCTCGACGTTCATCCTCGAGAGGCGCACCCGCGGCGCGGTGCTCGCGGCCACGTTGATCGCGGGTCTCCTCGTGTTCGTGTCGAGCATCGCGATCCTGCAGGT
>CAZXSG010000404.1:0-4873 GCA_964643185.1 uncultured Holophagales bacterium | reverse complement strand
GGTCCTGGCGGTCGAGGGCGGTGTGCAAGACGAAGGGCTCCTCATCGCCGGGGTGCTCCACGACACGGTGGAAGACACGAAGACGACGTTCGAGGAGCTCGAGGAGCATTTCGGCAGCCGCGTCGCAGGGTTGGTGCGTGAAGTCACCGACGACAAGACGCTGCCGAAAGAGGAGCGTAAGCGTCTTCAGATCGAGCACGCGCGCGGCGCCACCCCCGACGCCAAACAGGTGAAGATAGCGGACAAGATCTGCAACGTGCGCGACGTGGGCACGGGCCCGCCGAAGGGCTGGTCTCTGGAGCGCCGTGTCGAGTACCTCGATTGGTCCTCCCGCGTGGTCGCGAACTGTCGCGGCGTGAACGTCCGGCTCGACGCCGCGTTCGACGCGGCGCTCGGCACCGCGCGGAAGGCGCTCGGGGTCGAGGCCTCATGACGTTCCCCACGATCCGGCTGTCCCTCGGCGACGTCTCCGTCGAGGTCGTCCCCAATCGCGGCGCGCTCGCGACCTCTGTGAACGTCGGGGGACGCGAGCTCCTGTTCCTCGACCGCGATTCGCTCGAGGATTCCTCGCGGAACGTGCGAGGCGGCATTCCGATGCTGTTTCCGTTCGCCGGGAAGCTGAAGGACGACGCGTTCCTGCCGGCGGGTACGCGGATGAAGCAGCACGGCTTCGGCCGCAACGAGGCCTGGAGCGTGCTCGAGAAGCGGGACGACTTCCTGAGCCTCGGCCTCGAAGGGGACGGCTCGCGCGCCGCGTACCCGTACCCGTTCCGGGCCGAGCACGGCTTCCGGGTGCTGCCGCGCGGCCTCCAGATCGAGCTCCTCGTGCTCAACACGGGAGACCGGGACCTTCCGCTCTCGCCCGGCTGGCATCCCTATTTCGCGTGTCCCGCCGCGGAAAAGGCGCACGTGACGGGCAGCGTCGAAGGACTCGAGAGGCGGCTCGGGAACGACGCGGAGTTCGACTTCGGCGTGCCCGCGCCCGCAGACGGCCGCGCGCGATTCCAGGTTCCGGGCCTCGGCACTCTTCGTCTGGAGTTCTCGCCGCAGATGCGTCATCTGCAGCTCTGGTCGCTGCCGGGGAAGGACTTCGTTTGCCTCGAGCCGTTCTGGGGGCCGAACGACACCGTGAATTCCGATCGGCGTCTCACGCTTCCGGCGGGCCACGGCCGCGATCTGTGGTTCCGTATCGAGCTCGAATGAGCGGCAGATAATCGGCCGATGAACCGGTCGAGTGTGGCCGCCCTGAGCCTCTTCGGAGCCGGGGCGATCGCCTGGGCGGTCATCTCGCTTCCCGCCCGCGACCGGTCCCTCGAGAGGCCCATGCAATCGGGCGTTCTCCGCGTCGCCTACGCCGTGGAGCCGCCCTACGCGTACGTCGGGGCCGACGGCCAGGTCACCGGCGAGTCGCCGGAGCTCGCACGCCGCGTGATCGCGGGCTCGGAATCCCGAAGGTCCGCTTCATTCAGACGGAGTTCGGCTCGCTGCTGCCGGGTCTCCAGGCGGATCGATACGATGTCGTCGCGTCGGGGATGTTCATCACACCGGAACGCGCCCGCGTGGTGAGCTTCTCGATCCCCACGTTCCGAGTGAGGCAGGGCCTGCTCGTCCGCGAGGGCAACCCGCGCGGCCTGCATTCCTACAGCGAAGCCGTGGCATCCCCCGAGGTGCGGGTCGCCGTGCTCTCGGGCTCCGTGGAGGAGGCTCTCCTCGGCCGGCTCGGTCTGCCCCGGAGCCGGTGCCTCGCGGCTCCCGATGTGGCGACGGCGCGGCGTGCCGTCCTGGCCGGCGAGGCGGACGCGCCCGCCCTCTCGGCTCCCACGGTGCGGTGGATGGCCAAGCCGGGCGAAACGGAGGTGGCGGCCCCGTTCGAGGAGGCCCCGCGCGATCGCACCGGGATCGGAGGCTTCGTGTTTCGCAAGGCCGACGTCCGCCTTCGTGAGGCCTGGAATGCCCGGCTGCGGGCGCTCGTGGGCAGCCGCGCTCACCTCGGCCTGATCGCGCGATTCGGGTTCACGGAGGCCGATCTCCCCGGCCCCATGAGCACGGAGAGCCTCGTGGAGGAGCCTTGAAGGCTCACGATCCACGCGTCCACGTGGGCCCCGACGTGTGGACGTGGATCACCGTACTGGGTTCCGTCGTGCTCTGCGGCGTCCTGGCCTGGATGCACATCCAGCAGAGGGTCGTTGTGGAGCGCACGGCGCACCTCGTCGCCAGCTTCCGGCTCGCGCGGCTGGACCTCACGAAGGGCTTCCTGCGAATGCGCCTCGCCGAGCGGGAAGAGGCCGGCTTCGACCGGCTGCAGGCCCTGGCGCTCCTGAGGCAGGCCATCGACGAGCTGAAGCCCGGCACCGCGTCCGAGGATCCGGACGGGAAGTTCGATCCCGTGGAGTCGGACGCGCGCCGTGCGTTCGAGGCCGAGCTCGCGGCGTTTCTCACGGAGCTCGAGGACTCGAGCGCGAACGTCGCGGCGGAACCCGAGGCGGAGTCTCGCCTGAGCTTGCGCTTTCATGCCCTGGAGCGGAGCGCCGACCTCCTGGACAGCATCAATCAGAAGGACCTTCGCTCGCTCAGCGCGAGGCTGAACCGCGAGTTCGCGATGACGCTCGGGATCGCCGTTCTGCTGCTCGGCGCCGCAAGCCTGGGTGTGTGGCTCGCGGGACGGGATCGGGCTCGCGCGACCTCGGCGCTCCGCGAGAGCGAGGAGCGCCTGCGCCTCCTGGGCGACAACCTGCCCGACAGCTACGTGTATCAGTACGCGCGAGAGCTGGACGGCAGCACGAGGTTTCTCTACGTGAGCGCGGGTGTGGAGCGGATCCACGGTGTGAAACCGGCGGACATCGTGAGCGATCCGCGCGCGCTGCACGTCCTCATCGAGCCCGGCGGCGCGGCGGCCCGCGAGGATGCCGAGGCCGCGAGCGCCCGCGACCTCTCGGACTTCGCGATGGAGCTCCGGATCCGGGGTGCGGACGGGCAGGTCAGGATCGTCGCCCTGCGTTCCCGTCCGCGCAGGCAGCCCGACGGGCGCGTGATCTGGGACGGCGTCGCCACGGACGTCACGGAAAGACGTCTCGCGGAGGAGGCGCTGCGCGAGAGCGAAGAGCAGCTCCGGAGCCTCGTCGCGACGCAATCTCACGGGGTCGTGCTCTACGAGCGCACGAGCCGGCGGCTGGAATGGAATCCGGCGGCCCTCGAGATCCTCGGCCTGCCCCCGGACCTGCCCAAAGGCTCGGATTTCGCCGGACTCGTGAAGGAGTACGAGGTGTTCTCCCTGGACGGCGCGAAGGTCCCGGTCGAGGGCTGGCCTCTCTCCCTCCTCCTGCGGGGAGAGTCCCTGAGGGATCTCGAGCTGAGGGTCGCCCGGGTGGGAACGGGCTGGGAACGCGTCTTCAGCTTCAGCGGGGGCATCGTTCCCGACATCCGCGGCCATCCGCTCGCCGTGCTCTCGTTCACAGACGTCACCGAGCGCACGAGGGCCGAGCAGGAGCTCCAGCGGCAGCGGGCCGAGCTGCGCGTGCTGTTCGATCTGATTCCCGCCATGATCTGGTTCAAGGACACGGAGAACCGTCATCTCCGCGTGAACCAGCGGGTGGCCGATGCCGCCTTACGGCCCATCGCGGAGATCGAGGGCAGGCCCTGCGCCGAGATCTACCCGCTCGAGGCCGAGAAGTACTACGCCGACGACCTCGACGTGATTCGCTCGCGCAAGCCGAAGCTCGGTCTGGTGGAGAAGCTCCGCGGGGCCGATGGCGAGGCGCGCTGGGTGCAGACGGACAAGGTCCCGTTCTTCGACGACGCCGGCAAGGTCATCGGCATCGTCGTGCTCGCGCAGGACATCACCGAGCGGAAGCGCTCGGAGGATGCCCTTCGGGAGGAGCGCGAGCGGCTGAGGAAGGTGGCGGCCACCGCGCCCGGCGTCATTCACTCCTTCCGCGTCGCGCCGGACGGCCACGCCTCGTTTCCGTATGCCAGCCCCCGGTTCGAGGAGGTCTACGGGATCCCGCCGGAGGCCGTGAAGGACGACGCCGGCGCGATCGAGGCTCTCTGGCATCCGGACGATGCCGCGAGGATCCGGGACTCGATCGAGGTCTCGAGGAGAGATCTCACGCCCTGGCACGAGGAGTTCCGGCTGCTGCATCCCCGGAAGGGGGAGATCTGGATCGAAGGCCACACGATGCCCGTGCGCGATGCCGACGGCGGTACGACCTGGCATGGCTCGCTCCTCGACGTCACGCAGCGCAAGAAGCTCGAGGAGCAGCTTCGACAGGCGCAGCGCATGGAGGGGGTCGGGCAGCTCGCGAGCGGCGTCGCGCACGATTTCAACAACCTGCTCACGGTGATCCTCGGAAACGCCGAGCTCCTCGCCGGGGCCGGGGCCGGCTTCCAGGAGAGCGTGCGCGAGATCGTCGGGGCGGCCGAACGGGCAGCGGGGCTCACCCGGCAGCTCCTGCTCTTCAGCCGCAAGCAGGCCATGCGCGCGGTGGACCTCGAGCTGAACGAGGTCGTCGGCGGAATGACCCGGATGCTCACGCGGATCCTCGGCGAGGACGTTTCGCTTCGCACGGAGCTCTCACCGACGTCCTCGGTCGTGACCGCCGATGCCGGGATGATCGAGCAGCTCGTGCTCAACCTCGCCGTGAACGCGAGGGACGCCATGCCCCGAGGGGGGCGGCTCCTCATCACGACTCGCGAGGAGATCATCGACGAACGGCGCGCTCTGGAGAACCCCGAGGCGGTGCCGGGTACATACCTCTGCCTCAGCGTTGCCGACACCGGGCAGGGCATCCCTCCCGAAGCGCTGCCTCACATCTTCGAGCCGTTCTTCACCACGAAGGACGTCGGCGGCGGGACGGGGCTCGGCCTCGACATCGTG
>CAZXSG010000403.1:0-4883 GCA_964643185.1 uncultured Holophagales bacterium | reverse complement strand
CGACCCCGTCAGTACGCGGTCCTTTCCGTCCGGCATCGTCTTCAGGGCCTACAGGGTTGCCGGGCCTCTGAAGAGCCCATCCTAGGAACGGCGCGATGCGTTTCCTGGTGATGGCCGTGAATGAAGCATCCACGGCGGACTCCGCAGGGAGGATGCTGGAGTACAGCAAGTCGCTGCAGAAGGCGGGAGTCCTGCTCGCACGGGACGAACTGTTCCCTCCTTCCACGGGAGCGCGCATCTCTTTCGCCCACGCCAAGCCGACTGTGATGAACGGGCCGTTTGCACCGTCGAAGGAGTCCCTCGGCGGCTACTGGATCCTCCAAGTGCGCTCTCGCGAGGAAGCCATCGAATGGGCCAAGCGGGCGCCCATGTCTGGCGACGAGACGATCGAAGTTCGCCAGATTCGCGAGATCTGAGGCAACCTCCTCCCCGTGAGCGAGGTCCACAAGACGATCGAGGCCGTGTGGAAGATCGAATCCACACGCCTCATCGCCGCGATCGCCCGCGTCACCCACGACGTCGGCATCGCCGAGGAGCTCGCGCAGGACGCGCTCGTGAAGGCCCTCGAGGTCTGGCCCGAGGAGGGCATCCCGGAGAAACCCGGAGCCTGGCTGATGAAGGCCGCGACGCGGCGCGCGATCGATTCGCTGCGGCGCGGCCGCATGCTCGTACAGAAACACGAAGAGCTCGCCCGCGAGCTGGAGCTGGAGCAGGAGCGCCTTGGAGAGGCTCTGCAGCGCTCGCTCGAGCAGGTGATCGACGACGACGTGCTGCGGCTCATCTTCACCGCGTGCCATCCCGTGCTCGCGGTGGAAGGCCGCATCGCGCTCACGCTGCGGCTGATCGGCGGCCTCACCACGACGGAGATCGCGCGCGCGTTCCTCGTGCCGGAGAAGACGCTGGGGCAGCGCATCTCCCGGGCCAAGAAGACCCTCTCGGAAGCGCACGTTCCCTTCGAGACACCGAGTGGCGACGAGCTGCGTCAACGGGTCGAGTCCGTGCTCCTCGTGGTCTACCTGATCTTCAACGAGGGCTACACCGCAACCGCGGGCGCGGAATGGATGCGGGCGGGTCTCTCGGACGAAGCGCTGCGACTGGGGCGCATGCTCGCGGAGCTTCTCCCCGCCGAATCGGAGGTTCATGCCCTCGTGTCCCTCACGGAGCTGCAGTCCTCGCGCAGCGCGGCGCGCCGGGGCCGGAACGGCGCGGCCGTGCTCTTCCCCGATCAGGACCGCTCTCTGTGGGACGCCGCGCAGATCCAGCGAGGAATGACCGCGCTCGAACGAGCACAGAAGCTGGGCGGTGGCGCCAGGCCCTACGCGCTCCAGGCGGCCATCGCGGCGTGCCACATGCGCGCCCGCACCGCCGAAGAGACGGACTGGGACCGCATCGTCCTTCTGTACGACGCGTTACTGCAGATCAATCCCTCCCCCATCGTGGCCCTCAATCGTGCCGTCGCCGTCGGCATGGCGCAGGGACCCGCCGCGGGGCTCGACGCCGTCGACGCGGCCGCGGCGCTCGCCGGGTTCAGCGCGCTCGCCAGCTACCACCTCTTTCCCAGCGTTCGCGGAGACCTGCTGACGAAGATGGGCAGGCTTTCCGAGGCCCGCGACGAAATCCAGCGCGCCCTCGCCATGACGAAGAACGTCCGGGAGCAGGAGCTGCTGGCGACCCGGTTGAAGCAGCTGGAGGAGAGCCTCTCCGCTTAGTGGGTCTATTCTTCACCGCAACTTCCCTACGTGCCGGCAGGAGGAACCCATGACGAGACGTGCTCCGTTCTTTGCCCCGGTCCTTTCCCTCGCGCTCGTCGCGACGGGGCCGCTCGCTGCCGGGTTCTCCGGCACCGACGTCTTCATCGCCGGCGTCGCGCGGGCCGCGGGGGCAAACAACAGCCAGTTCTACTCGACGATCTGGCTGACGAACAGCGGCACGTTTCCGGTGAACGCGATCCTCAGCTTCTATGAAGCCGGCAAGTCGAACATCTCTCCCGTCACGGTCCCGGTCAGCGTCCTCGCGAACCAGACGCTGAGGCTCGACGACGTCGTGGGCACCTGGCTCGGCCAGGCCGGCAAGTCGGGCTCCGTGAGGATCACGTCGACGGGAGAGCTCCTCGCCTCCTCGCGCACGTACAGCCTGCCCGCGAGCGGCAAGCTGGACGAGAGCGCCGGGCTCTTCTTCGGAGCCGTCCCCGTGAGCCTCGCCATCGGCCTCTCGGAGTCCACCGAGCTTCAGGGCGTGTCGCACAACGCCACCGAGAACTTCCGCTACAACGTCGGTGCGGTCGAGACGAACGGCCAGGCGATCACCCTCCGGCTCGAGGCGTTCTCCGAATCGGGAACCCTTCTGGGCACCCTCAACGCCCCCGTTCCGGCGTTCGGCCGCGTGCAGTTCACGGCGGCCGAGGTCGCGCCGTCGATCACGGCGTCCAATGCCCGGATCCGCGCCACCGTGGTGAGCGGCAGCGGCAAGGCGATCGTCTTCGGAACGCAGATCGCCAACGTCTCGAACGATTCCTCGGGCTTCGAGATGAGCTTCAAGAGCTCGCTCCTCGGAGGCGCGGCCGCCGGCGTCACCACCCTCAACGGCCTTTCGGGCGCCCTCACGCTCGTGGCGGGTCCCAACGTCACCATCACGCCCCTGGGGAGCACCGTGACTATCGGGGCCGCGGGCAGCCAGGGCGGCTTCGCGCTGCCTTACACGGGATCCCTCTCGTCCAACACGGCCGGGATCTCGGTGCTGAACGACGTCGGCGTCGCCATCCACGGCATCGGAGTGGGCCTCAACCCCGGCGTGTACGGGCAGTCGACCAGCAAGGGCAGCTCGCCCGTCGGAGTTCTCGGGAGGACCGTGTCCTCGACGGGGTTCGGCGTGTACGGACAGGCGCTCGAGCCGGACGGTGCCACGAGCGGCGTCTACGGCATCTCCAGCTCGCCGGACGGATACGGCGTGAAGGGCGAATCCCAGATCGGCGGCGTGGGCGTCGGGGGCTTCTCGACGAGCACGACCTCGCAGGGCGTCGGTGTGTTCGGCTACACGCAGGGGCCGGACGACTCGATCGGCGTCTCGGGGGATGCGGTCGGCACGACGCGTGTCTACGGCGTCTCCGGCCGGACCACCAGCGGTCAGTCGGCGGCCGCCGGCGTGCAGGGCCTCGCGACCGCCGCCGCCGCGAATGCCGGGCGCTTCCAGAACACGGCAGCGAACACCACGTTGTTCCTCGGCACGCGGGTCTCGGACGTCAACTACGACGTCTACGGCTCGTCCGCGATCCGGGGCGGCTCGCTCCAGATCACGGGCGCCAAGATGTTCGTGACGCCGCACCCGGAGGACGCCACCAAGGAGATCGACTACATCGCGGTCGAAGGCCCCACGGCCGACGTCTACTTCCGCGGGACCGCGCGACTCGTGAACGGCGTGGCGCGCGTCGCCGTGCCCGACCACTTCCGGCTCGTGGCGCGGGAGGGCTCGTATATGACGACGCTCACCCCCGTGGGCCAGGCCGTGACGCTCATGGTCGAGAGCGAGGACGCGACCGGCATCGTCGTGCGCACGGCGCCGGGCGACAAGACCGGCGGCGACGTGAGGTTCCACTACGTCGTCTATGCCGAGCGGGACGCCCTTGCCGGGCACCAGGCCGTCGCTCCCAACGTCAACTTCCTCCCCGAGGCCCTCGAGCGGATCGGCGGCGTCGGCAAGCTGCCCGAGCGGATGCGCGCGGCCCTCGTGAGGAACGGCACGCTCAACCCCGACGGCACCTGGAACGAAGAGAAGCTCGAGGCGCTCGGCTGGGCGGTTCCGGCAGCCCCGGCGCGCTGAGCGAGGGCGGCCGATGAAGGCCATCGTCTTCTCCGCGATCGGAAGGGTCGCGCTCGAAGAGCGCCCCGAGCCCAGGCTCCTCGCGCCCGGCGACGCGCTGGTGCGCGTGACCACGGCGGGCATCTGCGGCTCCGACCTCCACCTCGTGGACGGCCGCGACGAGGGAGTCCGGCTCGGGACCACGATGGGACACGAGCTGGTCGGCATCGTCGAGGCGATCGGCTCCGAGGTCACGGGCCTTTCGCCCGGCGACCGCGTCGTCTCCCCGTTCTCCGTCTCCTGCGGAAGCTGCTTCTATTGCCGCCTCTCTCTGACGGCTCGATGCGTTTCGGCGCGGTGTCTGGGCGTCGTCGACGACGAGGGACGCGGCCTCGAGGGAGCGCAGGCGGAGCTTCTGCGCGTCCCGTTCGCCTCCTCGACCCTCGTGAAGCTGCCCGAGACGAAGCACGACGGCTCCCCGCTCGCCGACGAGGAGGCGCTCTTTCTCGGCGACGTGCTCGCGACCGCGTGGTCCACAGTCGAGCGCGCGGGCGTGTCGGCCGGCGGCGTGGTCGCCGTGATCGGCTGCGGTCCCGTGGGGCTCCTCGCGGTGCTCTCGGCGCTCCGCCTCGGCGCGTCCGCCGTCGTGGCCGTGGACGGAGTCGCGTACCGCCGGGAGCGGGCCCGCTCGCTCTGCGCGATCGACTGTCTCCCGGACGCCGCGCTCCTGCGCCAGGCGCTCGATGAGCTCACTGACGGCCGAGGCGCCGACGCGGTGATCGAGGCCGTCGGGAGCCCGGCGGCGCTCGATCTCGCGATCACGGCCGCACGGCCCGGCGCGATCATCGGCATCGCCGGCTATCACACCGAGACCGCCTACCCGCTGGCGATGGCCGCCGTCTACGCGAAGAACCTCACGCTCGCGTTCGGACGCGCCAGCGCGCGTCCGCAGATCGACCGGCTCCTACCCCGCATCCTCGCCGGAACGCTCTCCCCGGCGGCCCTCGTCACGCACCGGCTCCCGCTCGAGGAGGGCGTCCGCGGCTACGAGATCTTCCGGAGCCGCCCGTTGGGTGCGGTCAAAGGTG
>CAZXSG010000402.1:0-4893 GCA_964643185.1 uncultured Holophagales bacterium | reverse complement strand
TGGGTTAAATACGGCGGGTTCAACGACTACCGGGGTGGGGGCGCCTTTTCCGGGTGTCGGTCCCCGCCGGGAACAGGACTTTGGCCCGGACGGGAACCGTGGAGTACTCCGCGGGCGTCGGCCGGACGATCTCGCCGGTCCCGCCGTACGCGAACCTCAAGCTCACGACACGCGGCACCGGGGGCTCCACCAAGTCGACACCGGCCGGCGCCGACACGGTCACCGTGCTGGGCGCCTTCGACATCGAGAACGGAACCGGCACGACCGCCTTCAGCATGCCGCAGGACACATTCACCGTGGGCGGTAACGTAGGCGGCAACGGGTCCATCAACTTCGCCACGAACACCGGGTTCCTGAACATCGGCGGCAGCTTCCTGAACACCGGAGGCTTCACGCGGGACCTCAGCACCGTCACTTACAACGGCACGGGCGGGCCCTTCACCGTGCGCGGCGGAATCACCTACCACAACCTCGTGCTGCAGCCGGTCGCCGCCGTCCTGACGACGTTCCAGCCCGCGGGCGGCAACCTCACGGTCTTCAACAGCTTCACCCTCGCGAACGGAGTGAGCACCGTCCTCGACCTCGGCAGCGCGAACCTCTCCGTCACGGCCAGCACGACGCTCAACGGCCTCATCACGGGCACGGCCGGCGTCTCGAACGTCAACGTCACGAACAACCTGGCCGGGGTCGGTGGCATCAGCGGCTCCGCGTTGAACTTCGGCGGCACCGTGATCGCCGCCGGCGCCGACATAACGGCCGGCGGGCCGGTCACTCTGCCCGCGTTCACCGTGACGAACAACGGCACCTTCCGGTCGACGAACAACGCCGGCATGGACGGCATGTCGGGCTTCTGGATCCAGGGGCCGAACTCGCTCCTCACAGTCAACGGCCCGCTCATGCCGACGGGCTCCCTCAACGCGGCCGCCGCCGGGAATACCGTGCGCTTCCTGGGCACCTTCATTGGACAGACGCTCCCGACGACGAACTACCACCACATCGAGATCTCCAAGGGCGCCCAGACGGCCGGCCTCGCGGGAGGAATCTCGGTGGCCGGGAACCTGATCGTCACCTCGGGCATCCTCAACACCGGACAGTTCCAGATCGCGGGCAACCCCACCGGCGTCCTCACGCTCGCAGGGGGCGCGGAAATCGTCATCGGCAGCCCGTCGGTGGCTCTCGGGCCGACGTTCCCCACGAACTACGTCGGCGCGAACATCACGCTCGCCCCGACGAGCATCGTGAAGTACCTGGCGAACGCCTCGCAGTTCATCAACGTCGACGTCGGCGCCGGCGGCTACGGCTTCCTGCAGACGGGCACGGGAAACGCGAACTCCGCCAAGACGGCGGCGGGCGCCGGCTTCCTGCTCGTCCAGAACACGCTGACGATCGGCAACGTGGTGCCGTTCACGGGAATTCCGACCCTCACCATGGGCGGCATCAACCTCACGGCGCAGGACGTCTCCGGCAGCGGCGACCTCACGTTCACGACGGGAAGCCTCACCATCAATCGCGACTTCAACAACACGGGCATCTACGCCGCCGGCACGGGCACGACGACGTACGCCACGGCCACCGCGGGGCAGGTCCGCGGAACCACCTACAACAACCTTCAGATCTCCGGCCCGAACAAGACGGCGGCCGGAGGCTTCACCGTCAACGGAAACCTGACGATCGGGGCTCTCGGCGGCCTTGCGGCCGGAGCCTTCAATCACTTCGTCTCGGGGAACTACACCCTCACGGGGGGCGGTACGTTCCTCGCGCAGACGTCGTCGGTGTTCTTCCAGGGCGGGAGCCCCCAGAACGTCACGGCGAGCCCGTTCCACAACGTCGTGTTCTTCAACACGGCGGGCACGACCCTGACCGGCGGAATCGCAGTCAGCGGAAACGTCCTCATCAACGCGACGGGCATCGTGAACGCGGGCGCGTTCAACCACCTCGTGAGCGGCAACTGGACGAACGCGGGCACGTTCAATCCCGGCACGAGCACTGTCACCTTCGATTCGAACGTGGCGCGGAACATCGGGAACGGTCCTTTCTACAACGTCTCCTTCCTGAACCCCGGTCCGTTCAACCTCACGACGGTCATCACGTTCCAGAACGACGTCACGATCGGCGCGACGGGTCCGGCCACCGTCACGACGGGGAACGGCTTCGACATCGGAGGCGACTGGCAGAACGACGGCGTCTTCGCCGCGAGCGACGGCGTCGCCAACTTCAACGGCGCGGCTCCGCAGACGATCGGCGGGACCCAGAACACCACGTTCTCGAGCCTCCAGATCGCCAACCCCACCGGCGTCACGATGAACCGCGACGTCGACGTCCAGGTGGACCTCTCGCTCTTCTCGGGAATCCTCGCGACGGGCACCAACAAGGTCAACGTGCCCGCCGCGGCGACGCTCTCACGCACGTCGGGATGGGTCTTCGGAGCTCTCTCCCGCGAGTTCACGGGACCCGGGACCGACACGTTCTGGGTCGGGACCGCCGCCACCCTCGGTGAGGTCGCGGTGACGGTGAACGCGGGCGCCGGCTTCTTCACCGTGCGCTCCGTGGCCGGGCTGCACCCGAACCGCACCGGACCCAACGTCCTCTCGCGCTACTGGACTCTGACTCCGGGTGGAGTCACGAGCGCCAACCTCGTCTTCTACTACCAGGACACGGACGTCGCCGGCAGCGAGCTCGCGTACGTCCTCGGCCGCTACGCGCCGCCCTGGACCTACCCGCCCGCCGTCGTCGACAGCATGTTCAACACGGCCACGGCGAACGCCGTCACGGCCTTCGGCGACTTCACGCTGGGTGAGCCCGCCAGCATCGCCGGGGTCGCGACCTACCTCGAGCTCACGCGCGCCGGAGCCGGCAACTTCACGGCGGGCACCTCGGACAACCTCACGGTGACCGCGCGCGACGCGATCTCGGGTGTGGCGCTCTCGTATACGGGCATCCACAACATCACGTTTTCGGGCGCCACGTCCTCGCCCAACCCGGCCACGGCGCCCAGCGTAGCGAACAGCACGGGCACGCCGGTCGCCTTCGGCACGCCGGTCGCTCTCAACTTCGTGGCCGGTGTGGCGACGGTCTCGGGACCGAACAACGGCGTCCTGCGCCTCTACCACGTCGAGACGGCGGCCCTGAACGCGACGGACGGCTCCATCGCGACGCCCGCCCCCCTCTCCGTCAACGTCGTCCACGGCCCGCTCGGCAAGTTCACGTTCGCGCTCGCGACGCCCCAGCAGAGCGGCGTGAACTTCACAGGCCCGTCGACTCTCCGCGCGGAGGACGCGTTCGGCAACACGGCCACGTCGTTCAACGCGTCGATCCAGCCCGTCACCGTGACGGCGAACGCGCCGCTCTCGGGGACGGTCTCTTTCGCGGGACACGGCGCCAACGTGCTGAACCTCGCGGGCGACTTCGCCGCCGGAATCGCGAACCTCCAGACGCTCCAGATGCAATACACGGGGCTGGCCGGCACGGGGACCTTCACGGCCACGCAGGGCGCCGTGAACTCGGCCTCGAACCCCATCGTCGTGAACGCCGGCGTGCCCGACCACTTCACGGTCGTCGCCGCGGCGTCCGCTCAGACGGCGGGATCCATCAACCCCCTGACGATCACGGCCGTCGACGCGAACGGTAACGTCGCGACGTCGTACACCGGGAACCACAACATCACGTTCGCGGGCGCGAACCCGGCCCCCAACGCGGGAACAGCCCCCACCGTGAACGACGTCTTCGGCTCGCCCGTGCCGTTCGGCACCGCGACCATCCTGTCGTTCACGAACGGCGTGGCCCAGGCCACCGGCTTCGCGAACGGGACGATGACTCTCTACCGGGCCGAGACGGCCGCGATCACCGCGACGGACGGATCGCTCGTCACGCCGGTGCCCTTCTCCGTCGTGGTGAGCACGCGCCCGGCCATCCGGTTCCGGTTCCAGCTCGCGACACCCCAGGTGAGCGGCATCGCGTTCACGGGCCTCAACACCCTCTCGGCCGAAGACATCTACGGCAACACCGTGACGACGTTCAGCGCCGCCGTCGACAACGTCACGATCGACCCCGTCGCCCCGCTCGCCGGAATCGTGAGCGGCCTCGGAAGCGCCGGAAACAACGTGCTCAACCAGGCGTCGGACTTCGTCCTCGGCGTCGCGAACCTCACGGGCTCGATGCGGTTCGCGGGCTCCGGCACGGGCGAGTTCAGCGCCACGTCGCTGGGCTTCGCTTCCGGCACCTCCAACACCATCTCGATCACCAACGGCCCGCCCACGAAGCTCGCCATCACGGGCGTGAACGGCGGCGTCTCCCCCACCGCCGGGCTGCCGTTCGGCATCGTGGTCGAGTCGCAGACGGCGGGCGGCCTGCCCTCTCCGGTCGTGGCGAACACCAACGTCTCGATCTCGCTCCTCACCGGCACGGGAACCCTGGCCGGAACGCTCACGGGGACGATCCTCGCGGGCACGAGCTCCGTCTCGATCGCGAGCCTGACCTACAACCGCGCTGAGTCGGGGGTCGTCCTCCAGGCGGCGCGCACCTCGGGTGACGTCCTCGCCTCGGGTCCGTCGGCCCCGTTCACCGTCGTCTCCGGCGCGCTCGACCACTTCCTCGTCGAGGCCGCGGGCGGCGGAAACGTCACCCCGCAGATCGCGGGCACGCCGTTCGCGCTCCGCATCACGGCGCTCGACGCGTTCGGCAACGTCGTGACCTCCTACGGCGGTACCGTGCTCCTGACCTCGAGCGCGACGCTCTCCGGAGCGCCTGTCTCGAGCGGCGCGTTCACGAATGGCGTTCTCGCGAGCCAGAACGTCACCATCACCTCGGCGCAGCTCGCCACCACAGTGACCGCGACGGACGGCACCAAGACCGGCACGACGAACGCGTTCGTCGTGAACCCGGCCGGCGTCGTGA
>CAZXSG010000401.1:0-4898 GCA_964643185.1 uncultured Holophagales bacterium | reverse complement strand
TCGTGCACACCAGTGCGACCTCCGCCGGGCTCCAGCGGTCACTCGACCTGCTGGTCCCCGGATCGTCGACGCTCGTCAACTCGAGGCGAGCGACAGCCCGGCTATTGGGGAATTGCGTTCTCAGCCCAAGGTCGCGCCCCTTCCTTCCATCGCGCGGGCCGTCTCGGCGGCCATTTCCATGAGTCTTTCGATGACGAGGGGCAGCGTGGCTGCAGTGCCTCTGAGCCCTTTTCTGCCGCACCTGGCGGCGCGGGCATCCTCGGCGGCTTCCCATACCTCGAAGACGCGTGGCAGGAAACCGAGCGTCAACGCGATGACGCTCAGGATGAGGACTCGGGCCGTCACGAGGTCTTCTTCCCGTTCGCGGCCGCGCCCTTGGGAACGAGCACGGAGTCGCCCTCGGTGAGGCCCGAGACGATCTCCACCCGGGTCTCGCCCCGCCGGCCGGGCGTCACCTTGGTCGCGACGGCCTTGCCACCTTTCCTCTGATACACGACGGGCCCTTCGGGTCCCGGGTACACCGCCGCCCGCGGGACCGAGAGGACCTTCGACGCGAGGTCGATCTCGACCGAGCCCGTTACGCGCATGCCGGGCCGCATCCGCTTCTCGTCGGACTCGTCGAGGGCGATCTCGAACCGCTGCACGGGCGTGGGCTTCTTGCGCGAGGCGCGCTGCACCGTGCCGAAGAGCTTCGTGACGCGCCCGTGGAACTCGTCTTCGGGATGGGCCTCCAGCCGCACCACGGCGCGTTGGCCGTTGGCGAGGAGCGCGGCATCGGCTTCGTCGGCCTCGCCGCGCACGGCCATGCGGGAGAGATCCGGGATCTCGAGAACACGGTCGGCCATCCAGGCGGTGTCGCCAACCTTCTTCTTCTCGTCCCGCCCGTCGATCACATACAGCACGGTGCCGTCGCGCGGGGCCGGGACCGACTGCCGCTGGATCCCGTCGGTCAGCTGCTTCACCCGCAGGACGGCCCTCTCGTAGCGGCCTTTGAGGACCTCGATCTCCGCGCGCTTGGCCTCGTCCACCGCCGCGCGCTTTCTCTCGAGATAGAGCGTCTCCTTGTGGGCGAGGGCGAAGTCCAGTCGCAGCTTCGCGAGCTCGACGGCCTGGGCGAGCTCGGGAGGCACGTCCACCTTGAGCTCGAGCTTCTTCTTGCGGGCGTCGGCCTCGGCGATGCGCAGCTCGAGATCCTGCCGTTCGCGGGCGTGGTCACGCTCGCGCTTCTCGATGTTCGTCTTGGCGGTATCGGCCTCGGCTTCCTTCTCCTGCTTCTTCTGCAGGATCGTGGTGGTATCGAACGCCAGGACGGGCGCGCCCTTCTTCACGGTCGAGCCTTCCGGAGCGAGGCGGGCGATCCGGTACTCCCAGATGTCGGGCACCGGGCCGGGGCCGAGAAAGCTGGATTCGACGGCCGCGAGCGTTCCGTTGATCTGGACGGTCACGGGGAGGTCGGCGCGGAGAACCCGCGCCTCGTCGCTCTCCTCGAGGTCGGCGGGCAGCTTTCGGGCCGGCCGGGCGACCGCGAGGGGCGCTGCGGGGGAGACGTCGCCCCGCGGGGCCGACGGCCCCGTGGGCAGCTCGACCCTCACCGACATGCCCGACTTCAGGCCGCTGCGGTCTCCCGCGAGGATCGGAACGAGGACGCGGAACGCGCGCCGCGACGACTCGGTCGCGATCTGCTGCGCAACGTCGGTGATCTCGGTGACCTCGCCCTCGAGGACGCGGCCCGGAAAGGCATCCGGATACAGGAGGGCCTTCTGGCCCTTCGCGACCTTGCCGGCGTCGACGTCGGAGAGAGAGGCCTCGACGCGGATCGTGGCGGGGTCGGGGAGCGTGGCGACGACGACGCCGGGCCAGAGCATGTCGCCTTCCTGAATGGGACGCCTCCCGTCCCGCGGGTTCACCTGGACGACGATCACGCCGTCCGTGGGGGCGCGCAGCACGAACGCGTCGACGGTGCTCTGGGCGGTCTCGAGCTCTTCCCTGGCGCGGCGGGTCGCGATGCGCTTGATGTCGCGGTCGGCCTCGGCCGTCTTCCGAAACGCGGTCAGCTCCTCCTCGGCCTTGGCGAGCTCGGTGCGGGCCTTGTCGAGCGCGAGCTGCTTTTCCTGGTGCTCGCGCACCGACCGGAGCTCCACGGGGATCGAGGCGTCGAGGCGCGCCTTCTCGAGCGCGACCTTCCTTTCCTCGAGCTTGAAGAGGCGATCTTCCTCGTTCGACCGGAGCTGGGCTTCCTGCCTCACGAACTCGGTTTCGGCCTCGACGAGCGCGATGCGCTTGTCTTCCAGAGTGCTCCCGGCTGCCGAGCCGTCCAGCTCGGCCACGCGGTCGCCCTTCTTCACGAGGGTGCCGTCCTCGGCGATCCAGCGGAGCGTCGTCTGCCACTGCTGGGTCCTCGGAATGGTGATGGCGGCGGGCCTCTCCGAGGCGATCTCGCCCGTCAGGAGGAGCGCCCCGGGGCGGAGACCAGCCAACGCCGCCGGGCCGGGCGCTGCGGCCTCGTGCCGGGAATCGGGACCGCCGGCCCTCGCCTTGGAGCAGCCGGCGGAAACGAGCGTGGTGGCCGTGAGAACCGAGAGGAGGAGGAGGCGCTGCATGGACGCCCCGTTATACGTTCGGAAGGGGGGTGACGTTTCGCCGTCAGGCGGGGGTCAGCGCGGGTTCGGCCACCGGAGCGGGTACCGCCCGGGCGGCTTCGAACGCCGTCGCCACGGCCTGGACCACCGCCGCGATGCGCACGGCCTCGTGGACGTGGTCTTCCGTGAGGCCGCCCTCGAGAACGACGGTCTCGTGGGCCTTTACGCAGGCCTCGCAACCGTTCACCGCGCTCACGGCGAGAGCCATGAGCTCGAACCCGGCCTTGGTGGTCGCGGGCTTGGCCAGACGGTTCATCCGGAGCCGGGCCGGCTTCTCGGTGTAGACCGGTTTACCGATCATGTGCCGGAACCGATAGAAGACGTTGTTCATCGCCATGAGCGAGGCCGCGGCGAGGCCGTCCTCGATCGCGGGCTCGGCGGCCGCACCCATCTTCAGCCGGGCCTCGGCGACGAGGGCGGCCAGCAGCGGAACCGTGGGCCGCGCCGCCGCGACCGCGACGGCCACGCCCCAGCGATCGGTGGGGGAGAGGACGCCGCCCTCCGCGAGGACGGCGTCCAGGTTGAGCCTCTGATCGCGCGCCCACGCGGGGAGCGCCTCACGAACGTTCTCGAGCGTGTTCATCGCGAATCCCTTCTCAGGCGGCCTTCAGGGTGTCGTCACCCTTCTGCCAGTTGCAGGGGCAGAGCTCGTCGGTCTGAAGAGCGTCCAGGTTGCGCAGCACCTCGTCGACGTTGCGGCCCACGGAAAGGTCGTTCACGTTGACGTGGCGGATGACGCCTTCGGGATCCACGATGAACGTCGCGCGGAGGGGCACGCCGTCGGTCTTGTGAAGGACGCCGAGCGCGGTCGAGAGCTCACGCTTCGTGTCGGCGAGCATCGGGAACGGGAGGTCGAGGAGATCCGGGTGGTTCTTCCGCCACGCGAGGTGCACGAAGTGCGTGTCGGTCGAGACGCCCAGAACCTGCGCGTCGCGGTCTTCGAAGTCGCGGTTCTTCTTTCCGAACGCGGCGATCTCGGTGGGACACACGAACGTGAAGTCCATGGGCCACAGGAAGACGATCTTCCACTTTCCTTCGTGGCTCTTCTCGGTGAGCTTCTGGAATTCCCTGCCCTTCTCGAGGCTCACGACGGATTCGAGCGAGTACTGGGGGAAACGGTCTCCGACGGTCAACATGTGCGGTGCTCCTTGTGTTGTTCTTGGTGCGGGGTCTTCCGCACGCCGCAAAGGTAGGCTTTGGCGCCTGATACGTCCAAGACAACGTTTCGATCAACCTGATAGAGAATGGCTATCGTGCGCAGCGCCCCCCATCCGTTCTCCCTCCGGCAGATCCAGTACGCCCTCGCGGTGAAGGAGGCCGGCGGCTTTCGCGCCGCCGCCACCCTCTGCGCGGTCTCGCAGCCCGCGCTGTCCGCACAGCTCGCGCTGCTCGAGCGGGCGCTCGGGGTGGTGCTCTTCGAGCGCGACCGGGCGGGCGTGCGGCCCACCTCCGAGGGGGAGGCTCTCCTCCCTTCGCTCTCGCGGCTCCTCGTGGGTGCCGACGACGTGCTCGAGGCGGCCCGCGCGCTGGGCGATCCGCTCTCGGGCCGGCGCACGTTCGGGGTGATCCCCACGATCGCGCCGTACTTCCTGCCCGACGCCGCGCCCGTGCTCGCGGCGCGGTTTCCGAAGCTCGAGGTCGTGTGGCTCGAGGAAAAGACGGCGACCCTTCTCTAGCACCTGGCCGCCGGCCGCATCGACGCGGCGCTCATCGCGCTCGAGGTGCCCCTCGGCGACGTCGAGCAGGAGCCGCTCGGGGCCGATCCCTTTTTCCTCGCCGTGCCGCGCGGGCACCGGCTCGCACGCGGTCGCTCGCGGGTTCCGCTCGCCGAGCTGGCCGAGGAGACGGTGCTGCTCCTCGAGGATGGCCACTGCCTTCGGCAACAGGCGCTCTCGGCCTGCGCGCGCACGGGGATCCGCGAGGCGGGATTTCGGGCGACGAGCCTGTCGACGCTCGTGTCGATGGTGGCGGCGGGCGCCGGGGTGACGCTCCTCCCCGCGATTGCCGCCGAGCTCGAGAACCGGCGCGGCGCGCTGGCTCTGCGGCGCTTCCAGGATCCCGAGCCGGCGCGTACCCTGGGCCTCGTCTGGAGAAAGTCGGCGCCCTTCGGAGAGGCCCTGCGCGCCGTGGCGCGCGCGCTCCGCCCGAGATCATTGACGCGTCAATGATCCCAGGGTAGGGTGCCTCGGTGAGCTCAGGCCGCACGAGCGCCATCCAGCGCGAGCTCAAGCAGACGAGACCTTTCTCGAGCCTGACGCA
>CAZXSG010000400.1:0-4905 GCA_964643185.1 uncultured Holophagales bacterium | reverse complement strand
CACGCTCGGCGGCGACGGCACGCTCCTCTCGGTCGCGCGGCATCCGGCGCCGGGCGTTCCCGTGTTCGGCATCGACATCGGCACGCTCGGGTTCCTCACCGCGTGCGGACCTCCGGACTACGAAGAGGTCCTCGACACCGTGCTCCGCGGCGAGGCGCCCATGGAAGTGCGCAGGCTCCTCGCCGTCACGGTGACGCAGGAGGGGCGCCCCACGAAGCGGCATCGCGTGGTGAACGACGCCGTCATCGCGAAGTCCACGCTCGCCCGCATCGCGACCATTCGCGTGGAGGTGGGCGGCAACATCGTGTCGCGGTACAGGGGGGACGGGCTCATCGTCGCGACGCCCACGGGCTCCACGGCCTACAACCTCTCGGCGGGAGGGCCCATCCTCGAGCCCACGATGCCCGCCCTCGTGCTCACACCCATCGCCCCTCACTCGCTCACTCTCCGGCCGGTCGTCCTGCCCGACACGGTTTCGCTGCAGCTCGCCGTCGAGAACCCCACGGAGGTCGTCCTCACGCTCGACGGGCAGGAGGGCTACCCCGTGACGCCGACGACCCGCATCGGGATCGCCCGCGCGCGGGAAACGGTTCTCCTCGTGCGGGCCCCGGGGCGCACGTTCTTCGACGTGCTCTCGGCGAAGCTGGGGTTCGGCGGGGGCCGGGGGAATGGCTGAGGAAAAGGAGCCGAAGGAAGCGAAGCCGCGCCTTCCCAAGGCCGCGCGTCTTTCCCGCGCGCTCCGGATTCCTCACCCCCATCTCCCGCATCTCTCGCTGACGCAGGTCCGCGTCCTCAGGCTCTACCTGCTCCTCGCGATTCTCTCGGGCCTCGCCGTGTACGCCGTCTTTCGCTCCAGCCGTTTCCAGGACCTCCTGCGCAGGAAGAGCGAACGCGTCCTCACGGCGGAGATCGGCCGGAAGGTCACCATCGGGAGTTTCGACGTCGCTCTGTTCCCGCCCTCGTTCCTCGTTCGCGACGTCGCGCTCGAGAACGACCCGCGCGGGCTGCCCGGCGCGTGTTTCGCCGCCGAGGAGATCGCGATCCAGGGTCTGCCGTTCGTGTGGGGAGACCGCATCGAGATCCCGAAGATCCGGGTCTCGGCGCCCCGGGTGGTCTACGAGATCTTTCCCGACGGCACCTCGAACTTCGGCAGCCTCGGCCGCAAGCGCGGGTCCACCGGGCCGCCGAAAATCGACATCCGCGTCGAGGAGGCCGTCCTCCAGAAGGGGACGTTCCGTTTTCGGGAGTGGAAGGCCCGCATCGACACGGTGGTGCAGAACGCGGTGCTCACGGGCTCGTCGGGCGCTTACTCCCTCGCGACGACGTTCACCCTCGGGAGCCGGCAGGGTCAGTTTCGCATCGAGGAGTACGACGTCCTCAAGTTCCATTTGGGCGTCGAGGCCGTGCTCTCCCCGGGGCGCGTCCACCTCACGAGCGTCCGCCTCCGGAGCGACCGCATCTCGCTCGACGCATCGGGAGGCGTCGACGATCTGAAGAAGCCCGTGGTGCGGCTCGCGGCGTCGGCGCTGACGACGGGACGCGCCTTGCGGGAGCTCTTCGGCCTCGGGCTTCCGCTCGAAGGGCTCGTGTCCACGAGCGGCACGATTCGCATCACGCCGGGTGAGGGATTCCGCGTCCGCGGCCGGTTCGAGATCCCGGATGCCGTCTTCGGTCAATTTCCCATGAAGGGGCACGGCTTCGTGCGCGTGGATCCCAGAGGACTGGTGGCCCAGATCACCGAGGCCGAGTACGCGGGCGGCTCGCTCCAGGGCTTCGTGCGCCTTTCGCGCCTCGACCGCCCGCCGCTCCCCATAAGGCTCGCCATCCGGGGCCGGGGGCTCGGGTTCGAGCAGTTCCTCGCCGACATCGGGCCGAAGGGAACCGGCCTCCTCGGCGCGGGAGACCTGGACGCGCTGCTCGCATTCGACGGAAAGATCGAGGAGGCCGACGGCTGGGCCGACCTCACGCTGACACCCATCCCCGGAGCGCGGTCGCAGGTGCCGGGCCGGAACGCACTCGCTCTTTCCGGTGGCGGACCCCTCCTCGTGAGGAAGGGGGTCATCGAGTTCCGCAAGACCCCGTTCGTGCTCGCGAAGAGCACGCAGCTCACGCTGACGGGCACTCTGCCGTTCGGCACGTGGACACCCGACTTCGCGCTCGATCTCGTCGCGCCCGACCTCGCCGAGGTGGAGCGCATCGCCGAGAACCTGTACCCGGCGCTCCAGGGTGAGCCCCTCTCGCCTCCCCTCGAGCTCTCGGGCTCGGGACGCCTCACGGGACGGTTCGAGCGCAGCTTCGCGGATCCCCGCATCTCGGGTCACCTCGCGGCCTCCGACTTCGTGCTTCTCGAGGCGCCCTTCGGCGAGGTCTCCGCCGACTTCGTCGTCGACCACCAGGAGCTCACCCTGGCGCCGTTCACGGCGCAGCTCCCGGGCGAGGGGTCTCCGAGGCGGCTCGGCATCAACGGCCGTATCGCCTGGGGCGGAAAGCTCGGCGGGCATTACCTGCTGCGCGATTTCACGTCCACGTACGAGAGCTGGCCCATCGAGCACGTGATGACGTTCCTCGACATGGATCTGCCGCTCACGGGCCGCGTCACCGGAACCCTGCCGCTCGAAGGCGAGACGCCGGCCGTCGTGGGCCGCGTGGCGCTCGGGTGGGACGACGCGGGAATCTGGGGGCAGAGCGTGAGCCGCCTGGACGGGACGCTGGCCTTCGAGACCGACCGCGTGCTCTTCCAGGGCGTCACCGGTTTGGCCGCCGAGGGTTCTTTCGAGGGCTCGGGCTTCTGGCGCTACGACGGGACGTACGAGGTCGACGCGGCGGCCCGGCGGCTGCGGCTGACCGGACTCACCGAGGTGGCTTCGGGGACCCCCGAGATCGCGGGCCTCCTGAGCGGCCGGCTGGACGGCAAGGGGACGAGGGCCGATCCCGAGCTCCGCTTCGACGGTGAGATCGAGGAAGCCACGTGGGACGGCAAGCCGCTCGCCAAGGCGGGGGAGCCGGTTGCGCTCCGGGCCGAGCTGGTGGGGGAGACGCTCGACGTGCGCGCTCACGCCCCGTCCTCGGCGACGCTCATGGCGCATGTTTCCGGTGAGGCGACGCGCACCACGCAGCTCGATCTGAAGATCCGCTCGCTCGCGACGTATGCCGGGCTCCTCGGCGCGCCCGCCGGCGCAGAGCTCGACGGTCACCTCGAGGTCGAGGCGGCGGTGCAGGGCTCCGACGCGCGGGGGCTCGCCGGGAGCGGCACGCTCCACAACGCCGTCGTGAAGGCCTACGGGCACGAGATCGCCGCCCCCGAGCGGGTTCCGTTCGCCGTTCGCGACGGAGAGCTCGTCTTCACCGGTCTGGGCCTCGCGGGAAGGAAGCTCGGGAACTCCGTCGGCACGCTCACGGTCTCCGGATCCCTGGGCCTCCTCGAGCCCTACACGCTGGCGCTCGCCGCCCGCGGCAGCGTGGACGCGAGCCTCGCGACGCTCGCGTTGCCCGGCTCCACCATCTCGGGACAGGTCGTCACCGACCTGCGCGTCTCGGGCCCGGCCGAGAAGCCGGTGTTCTCCGGGCGGCTGCTCTTCAACGACGTCGACTACGCGACGGCCGGGGGAACCACGTTCCGCGCCATCAGCGGCGGGCTCCAGCTGTCTCCCGGGCGCGTCCTCATGGACGGCATCTCGATGCGCTTCGGAGGCGGCACGGTCGACCTGGACGGCTCGCTCGGGCTGTCGGGCCTCGACGTCACGTCCATTCGGCTCAACGCCCACCTCGACAAGGTGCGGAACGAGCCCTTCCCGGGTTTCCGCGCGACCGTCTCCGGAGATCTCGCGCTGACGGGCGACGACGCGATTCGCACGGCGCGGGGAGACCTCGTCCTCGAGCGGGGCCTCTACACCGAAGACCTGGACCTCGGGCTGGGCGCGCTCCTCGGCCGGCTGGGGCCGTCGCCGATCGCCTCGGTAGCGCCCTCGGCCCTCGACAACATCGCGCTCGACGTCCGCATCGGGATCCCGCCGGGGGCCATCGAGGTGCGCAACAACGTGGCGCGCGTGAAGGCGAACGGCGACCTGCAGGCCCGCGGAACCTTCGGGCGTCCGCTGCTCTTCGGCAAGATCGAGGCCGAGGAAGGGGGCCGCCTCACGCTGCGCGGACTGAAGTACGAGCTCAACTCGGGCGACATCCTGTTCGCGAACCCGGTGCGCATCGAGCCGTTCTTCGACCTCTCGGCCACCACGTCGGTTCGCGAGTACCAGATCTCCTTCGAGCTCACGGGTACGGCCAAGCGGCTCGCGCCGCGCTTCTCGTCGTACCCGCAGCTCTCCGACGCGCAGATCGTCTCGCTCCTCGCGAACGGCGAGCTGCCCACCTCGAGCTCGTTCGCCGGCAGTGCCCCCGTCTCGACCGACCAGTCCGTGGCCGGGGCCGCGCGCGACCTGCTCGCGAGCGTCGCGACCGACGCGGTGGCGGGCCGCACGAAGGACCTGTTCCGGCTGGACCGCCTCAACATCGACCCGGTCTTCCAGGGCTCCACGTTCGACGCGCCGAAGCTCACCATCGGGAAGCAGATCGCCAAGGACCTCACCGTCACCTACTCGTACAAGGCCGCGACCTCGAACCAGGAGCAGCTCGTCGTCGTGGACTATCAGATCTCACCGCGCGTGCTCCTCCAGTTCGTCAGGGACGAGCAGGGCGTCTACTCGGTCGAGGTCAAGATCCGCCAGGTGATCCGTTGAAGAGCCGGCCTGCCGTGCTGTCGCTGCTCCTCGCTGTTCTGGCTCTCGAGGCCGGAGGCGCGACCGAGCCGACGCAGGGCCTTCGCATCGAGACCGTCACGTTCGAGGGGGAGGGGCCTCGCGAAACCGAGCGTCTGGGCGTCCTCTCCGGTCCCGTGAAGGGCCGGGCGCTCGC
>CAZXSG010000399.1:0-4906 GCA_964643185.1 uncultured Holophagales bacterium | reverse complement strand
GCGAGCTCCCGGGCGACCGCCGCGGCCCAGGACGGCAGGTCCTCGAGGAGCCCGGGTGCCTCGCGCAGGAGCTCGTCGACACGCCGCTGCGTGCGCTCGAGCTTCTCGTTCGCGAGCTTCAGGCTCTGCGTCCGCTCGCCGACCTCGGCCTCGAGCTGCCGCGTCCGCTCCCTGAGCCGCGACGTGCGCAGCCGGAAGGCTCCGGCGAGGAGAAGCGTGGCGAGCAGCGCGTAGAGGGCGTAGGCCGGGAGCGTGCGGGAAAGGGGCGGCGCGATCTCGAACGCGAAGGGGAGTGCCGCCCGCTCGCGGCCCCACACGTCCCGCGCGAGGAGCTTCAGCGTGTAGCGCCCCGCGGGCAGGTTGGTGACGACGCGGCGCGTGTCGGCCGTGAACGGCGGCGGTGCCTCGTCGAAGCCTTCGAGGAACGCCGAGAAGCCGTTCCGCTCGGGCGCGTCGTAGGCCGGCAGCGCCCACTCGAACCGCAGCGATCTCTCCTTCCATTCGAACCGGGACGCGGCGCCGTCGAGCGGCACCGCGCGGGAGCCTGCTTGGACGGAGCGGAGAAGAGGCGGAAAGCCCGGACCCTCGGGCGTCGCGACCGTGAGGTCGACGCGGTAAAGCCCCTCGTCGGTGCCCACCCACACGACGTCGTCCTCGGGGAGGAGCGCCAGCACGCGCGGTGAGGTCTCGAGGCGGGCGAAGCCGCCCGCGGCGAAAGTGTCGCCTTGCGGCCCTCTCGTCGCCACGAGGAGCGCGTTGCCGAAGCGCACGAGATCGCGACCGCCAGAAAGCTCGACCGAGCGAGACAGGCGCTGGTCGCCGAGGCCGAGCTCGGGGGGCGGCGAGCGCGTGAGCTTGAAGCGGCCGTTCTGCTCGAAGACGTAGATCCCGGACGTGGCGCCGAACACCCGCTCGCCGAGCAGCCGGAGAGGCCTCACGGCGCCCGGCGGTAGGCCGCTCTTCTCTCCGAACGAAGTGGTGGCGCCTCCAGGAAGAACCCGGATCAGGCCGTTCTCGAGCCCCAGCCAGAGCGTGCCGTCGTCGTCTTCGCCGATCTGCGTGACGCTCGCGTCGACGCCCGGCGCACGGCCTTCCCACACCGCGCCTCCCGGGGTCAGCCGGACTTTTCCGAGGCCGGGCTCGAGCCCCGCATACACGAGCGTGGGGTCCTTCGAGGAGGCGAGGAGCGGCGACGTGGCCTCGTCGACGATCGGCACGAAGCGTTCCTTCTCGAGGCGGAAGATGCCGCTCCGGCAGCCGAGGAGCAGCATCTGTTCGGCAGACACGATCGAGAAGCACTGAGCGTCGACGCCCGGCACGGGCACGAAGCGCGCGTTCTCGAGCCCGTTCCGCGGGATCAGCCGCAGCGCCCCCCGCGACGTGGCCGCGTAGAGAGTTCCCTGGTGCCTCACGAGGCCCTCGACGAAGCCCAGGACGCCGGACTCCTCGCCGAAGCGGCTGACCGGCGAGGGCCATTCGACGTGCGCGATGCCGTCCATGAGCCCCAGCCACACGCCGGCCTCGCGGCTCGAGAGGATCGACAGCGCGTCCTCCGCGGGGAGACCCGCCGCGCGTCCCACGACCCCGAGGACGCGGCCGCGCCCGCCTTCGACCGCGAAGCGCACGAGCCCCCCGCGAAACGTGAGGATCGCGAGCGTTCCGTCGGGCAGCCACGTGCCGCCGTAGATCTCTTTCGCGGCGAGATATGCGTCGGCGTCCGTGGAAAAGGGAACGAAGGCGGTCTCGGCCGTGGTGGCGGCGGGGTTCCACACGAAGAGCCCGGTCGTGCGGCAGCCGATGAGAAACCGATCGCCCAGCGGGAGGAACAGGAACGCGCGGTCCTTCGCGAAGCGCTCTCCGAAGGGAACGCGCTCGAGGCCGGCGGTCCCGAGCCGGAGAAGCCCCGCCACGGTGTCGCGCTGGAGGACCGTGTCGCCGAAAACGCCCGTCATCCCGAGCTTGCCGTTTTCGCCGAGCGGCGCGAACGCCGTCCACGAGTCGCCGACCTTCCGGAACAGCCGGTCGGGCGTTCGAAAGAAGACCCCGTGAGGAGACGACAGGGCGGACCACACGTCACCGAGCGGTGGCCCTCCCGGGGGGAGCGACTTCTTCAGCGAGACGAAACGCGTCTCCCCCGTGGGGCTCGTCTCCACGCGCCCGAGGTCGCCCGCCGCGCCCGCGTAGAGAGTGTCGCCATCGCGTGCGAACGACAGCACGACGGCCCGTTCGGGAGTCGGAGTCGTCCGCCAGCGCGTGCCGTCGAACTCGAGCACGCCGTAGTTGTTGCCGAAGAAGAGGATGCCCCGCGCGTCCTGATGCACCGCGAAGTTCTGGGGTCCCTTTCCGAACGCGGGGTCCAGCGTCTCCTTCGCGCGATAGGCCCGCACGAGCGGGAGGCCCGCCTCTTCGGGGCGCACCTCGGCGGCGAGCGGGGCCGATGCAAGCAGGGAGAGCAGAAGCAGAGCCGGGAGAGCAAGCCGGTCCGGAGCTCGGGCTCTCACACTAGACCGGGCTCGTCCCCTTGGCCCGATCGCCGCTCGACGGAATGCGTGCGGTGAAGTGCGAGCCCTTGCCGGATTCGCTCTCGACCGTCAGATCGCCGCCCATGAGCTCGCAGAACCGCTTGGCGATCACGAGCCCGAGGCCCGTTCCGCCGTAGGTGGCCGAGGTCGACGCCTCGGCCTGGAGGAACGGCTGGAACAGCCGCTCGAGCTGTGGAGGCGTCATGCCGATCCCCGTGTCGGAGACGCGCAGCAGAAGCTCCTCTCCGCCCTCCGCGGTCCCCCGCGAAACGGCGAGCGTCACGACGCCGCCCTTCGTGAACTTCGACGCGTTCGAGAGGAGGTTGAGGAGCACCTGCATGAGCCGCGTGCGATCGGCCGTGAGCATGCCCGCGCCCGGGCTGCCCGTGACGACGAGCTGGTTGCCGTTCTTCGAAACGAGCGTGCGCACGGTCGACACGACCGTTGCGACGAGGTCGTCGAGGGGGAACGTCTCCACGTGGAGCTCGAAGCGGCCGGCCTCGATCTTCGAGAGGTCCAGGATCTCGTTCACCAGCCCGAGCTGCAGCTTGGCGGCTCCGCGGATCCGCTCGACGTCCTCGAGGGAGTCGTCGGCCCGGCCGGGCAGCTCCTCGGAAAGGAGCTCGGCGTAACCGAGGATGGCATTGAGCGGCGTGCGCAGCTCGTGGCTCACGTTCGCGAGGAACGCGTCTTTCGTGCGGCTGCCCGCGAGGGCCTGGTCGCGGGCGGCGACGAGCTCGTGCGTCCTGGCCTCGACGACGGCCTCCAGCTCGCGGGCGCGTGTGTGAAGCGCCGCCGTGCGGAGCCACAGGAAGCCCGCGATGCCGAGCCCGAGCGCGAGGACGTAGGCCGCGAGCGCGGGCGCCGTTTTCCACGGCGCCTCGGCGAACCGGAATGCCAGCCCGACCGGTCCCGATTCCGTGCCGCCCTCGGCGCCCCCCCAGCCGCGGAACACGTAGTCGCCGGCAGGAAGCCGTGTATATCGAAACACCGGAGAGGCTCCCGCGAGAGACGCCGTGGCATCCAGCCCGACGATCTGCGCGCGATAGGTCAGCGGCGCGCCCGAGAACGAGAGCAGTGCCAGCTCGAGAGAGATCGACTCGTCGTGACGCAGCGTGAGGGCGTCGGTCACCGGCACGGGACGGTCGTTCCGGAGGATCGACTGGATGACGAGCGGCGCCGGCGGACCGGTTTCCCGCCGCTCGAGCTCCGGGTCGAGGATCGCGACGCCGCCGCTCGTCGAGATCCACACGCGCCCCGCGGCGTCCACGAGACCGCCCCAGTTCGCGATGGTGCTCGGGATGCCGTCGGCCGTGGTGAACACCCTGGCGCCGCCGCCTGCCGAGAGCCGCACGATGCCGCGGTGCGTGCCGAGGTACACGTTGCCGCGGCCATCGGGGAGGATCACCTGCGTTGCCGCGTGCTCGACCCCGGCGGGAAGCCCCGGTACGTTCGCGAACGTGAGGGCGCCGCCCGCGAGCGGGTGCCGCGCGACGCCGCCGCGGGTCCCCGCCCAGAGCTCCTCGCCCGAGGCTCCCGGCACGAGAGCGAGCACGAGGACCTCGTCGTTGGGGAGGCCGTCGGCGCGCGTGAGGAGCTTCACGACGGCGCGGTCGCGGATCACCGCGAGGCCCGACCGCGTGGCCGCCCAGAGCGTGCCGCCTTCCGTGCGGGCGAGGTTGAGCACCTCGTTGCGGGGCAGGCCCTCCACCTCGGCGAGGGTCTTCCCGGTCTCGGGGTCGACGAGGACGATCTTCCCCAGGTCGGTACCGACCCAGAGTCCTTCGGGGGTCGGGAGGAGCGCAAAGACGCGGTCGGTCACGAACCCGTGAGCGGTGTCGAGGAGGAGCGGCGGCGCGCCCTCACGAAAGCGCACGATGCCGTTCGTGAGGGTCGCGACCCAGGCATCGGGCCGCGCCGGGTTTCCCGTGAGCGCGAGGAAACCGATCTCCGAGCCCGGGAGGCCGTTCGACGTGTCGAGGACTTTCACGACGCCCTTCCGGTAGATCCCGAGGCCCCGGTTCGTGGCGATGTAGACGCTCGGACCCTCGGCGCGCGGCACGACCCTGAGGTCCGACACGTTGTCCGAGGGCAGCCCCGACCAGGTGTCGAGCGTGCTGAACGGCGCTTCGGCGAGCCGCACGAGGCCGTATGCGCGAACCGCCACCCAGAGCGCGCCGTCGCCGAGCCCGGAGGCCAGGCCGAACACCTCGCTGGCCTTGGGATCGAGGCCCACGGCCCGCACGGACTCGCCGTCGATGCGGGCCAGCCCGCCGCCGCGAGTGCCGACCCACACGATGGACCGCTCCCCCCGCGTCGTCACCGCGAGCGAGGTGACGAGATTCGACGAGAGCCCGCGCGCGAGGTCGAAGCGGTCGACGCGG
>CAZXSG010000398.1:0-4908 GCA_964643185.1 uncultured Holophagales bacterium | reverse complement strand
ACCCTCGAGCCGTCGACTGCCGGGGACCGGGACCTGTTCGCCGTGGATCTCTTCGACACGGCATACCAATACGTCGGAAACATCGCGCAGTTCTCGAACCGGAATGCCACGTCACCCTTCTCCTACGTGAAGAAGACGTACGACATGACGCCGTACGCGGGGCGCGCTCTCCTCCTGCGGTTCTGGTCAGATGAGGACGGGAACAGCAACGGGACGGTGTTCAACGTGGACGACGTAACCCTCTCCGTCATGAGATGCGACTCGGCGCCAGGCGATTGCACGCCGTCCCCCACGACGATGTGCCTCCTGAACGGCCGCTTCAAAGCCACTGGGACCTACAACCTCGAGAGCGGCGCCACTGGACCATTGACCTTCGGCCCGAACCTCACGGACCAAGGCGGAGTCATGTACTTCGAGAACCTCGCGGACCCCCAGGCGCTCGTGAAGGTCATCCCCGCGTGCTTCGCGCCGTTCAACAAGTACTGGGTGTTCATCGGCGCCCTCACGAACCAAGGTGCGTCGCTCACGGTGACGGACACGGCCCGAAACGTCTCGAAGACCTACATCAACTCGAGGGGGAACGTGTGGTCCCCAATCCAAGACACGAACGCCTTCGACACGTGCCCGTAGGCACCGAGGGCCTCGCGACACGCGGGAGAAAGAGGTACCCATGGCCTTAGTGAATCCGCAACCGAAAGCGTGTGTCCTGTGTGACGGTCCGGCGCGGATAGGTTCATCGAGGCAACCTTCCGGGGGCTTCGGACTGCCGTATACCGTCGTTTGCCCCTCCTGCGGGAGCTACATGTGCTGGGGGGCCATCAAGCTTTCCGAAGAGGACCGCGCGCTCTACCGGGCGGAGGTCGCGAAGACGTCGCCCCCCGGCGCCCCGGACGAGTCCCCGCAGATCGTGATCGACGGCCCGTGGCCTCGTTACGAAGTCCGAGGGGTGCCCGCGCCCGACGAGGGCCGCGAGGGGAACGGGTAACGCCCCTTGGAGCGCTTCGGCGCCAACACCGACCCTGGACGTGCGCAGAAATGAAATCGATAGAGAGGGGACGCCCATGACGTTGCCAGCGAAACTCGCGGATCGCCTAGCGAGCGGGATCAAGCGCTTTCAGCCATTCCTTGCGGCAGCAAAGGCTCGGGATGTCAACGAGTCGGATACCTCGATGATCGTCACCGACATCCTTGCCGAGGTGTTCGGGTACGACAAGTACAGCGAAGTCACCCGGGAGCTCGCGATCCGTGGGACGTTCTGCGATCTGGCCACGCGAATCGATGGGAAGTTCCAGCTGATCATCGAGGTCAAGGCCATCGGCCTCGAGCTGCGGGATCAGCACGTGAAACAGGCCGTCGACTACGCCGCGAATCAGGGAATCGAGTGGGTCGCCCTCACCAATGGCTCCATTTGGAGGGTCTACCGGGTCTTCTTTACCAAGCCAATCGCGTCCGAGCTCGTCCTCGACATCGACCTTCTCACCATCAGCCCGAAGAACCAGGCCCACCTCGAGAGCCTCTACCTGTTGACGCGGGAGAGCATGCTGAAGTCGGGGCTCTACGCGTATCACGACCACCTTCAGGCAACCAACCGCTTCTACCTTGCGGCCGTAATCCTGAGCACGCCCGTGCTCGACACCGTCCGGAGGGAGCTGCGGCGCCTATCGGACGTCAAGCTCGACGCCGAGGCCCTCTGCGAGGCGCTGAAGAACGAGGTTCTCAAGCGAGACGTTCTGGAGGGCGACCGCGCCGACGACGCCAGGAGGAAAGTCGCCAGGGCCGCCAACAAGACCCTGCGCGCGCGAAAGGAATCCGAAGACGAGGAAGGTGCCGTCACGCCGGAAGCCTCGGAACCCGACAAGGCCGTAGAGACCTGAAGGCGCAATGGCCGCCTTCCGGGGCGAAGGGAAGGAAAGAATGGAAAGTACAACCTGCATCCTGTGCGGAAACCCGAGCGCGACATGGGAGCCGGCGACGCATCCCACGCTCAACGTCCATCCGGGGTTGCGCTACGTCTACTGCGCAACCTGCCGAAGCGACGGGCGCCCCTATGGGCTCCATCCGGTCATGATCCCAACGATCGAACGGTGGAGTTCGGAAAAAAAGACGAAGCTCGCGGGATTCGTCCGCCGCTGGCAGCCTTCGCCAGACTACCCCCAGCTCACGGCCCCCGTGATCGTCAGTGACGGCCTCGAGATCATCGTCGACCGCGCCCCGACCGAAGAGGAAGAGAACGAGAAGTACGCCGCTCCGATGGACGACGGTACGCAGGCCAAGTACATCACGTGGACGGGCCGCGAGGCGGTGACGCGGGCGAAGAGCTCCGGTCCGCGGATGCGCTGGCTCAAGCCGATGGATCGGATTCAGCCGATCACCGTGGAAGACGCCCGGAAGTTCATCGAGGAGAACCCCGCGCGTGAGCACGAGATCATGCTCGCGGAGGAGACAGAACCACGGGCCAAGAGGCTGCCGGACCTCCCTGAGCCGACGAGGGTGATCCCGTGAACATCACCCCCGGCGTCGCCGTCGAGACCTTCCGGAGCTCTTCGGAATGCCCGCTCTGCCACGGCCCGGCTCGCGTCGAGGAGCTGGACCGCGCGGCACGGAAGACGCCGGCGGATGTGCCGGAAGCCCGTCGTCGAAACGCCGGAAGCGCCGCGAGGGTACGGGTACGCGGTGTGAAGCGAAGAGGTTGCACACTACTATGAACACCAGCAGACGAAGGCTCCAGAGTGCCGATCCGTTCTTGATCAACGAACGTTCCCTCAAACGACTGAGAGACGCTCTCCAAGAGCTGTTGCCTTCGGATGGCGGCGTTCAGTGCTCTGTCGAGACGCGCGACAGAGAGCGACTGGTCGGAACCGCGGAAGAAGTGCTTGCCCATCCCAATCTAGAGCGTGACCCAATAGTTTTCCTCAAGCTGGTCGCAGGAAAATACCCCAGGGAGATAACCTTCGCCGCAAATTCAGAAGCGGAGGAATACAGCAGTACCCTCAAGGTTGAAGTGGAAACCAAGGATGATGGAGATGCAGGGCGCTGGCTGGAGCGAATGGAACGCGAGCTAGAGACCCTTCGTATGAAGGGCCTGTGGTACACGATCAAGCAGAAAACACGGCATTCGATCCTTGGATCTCCCGTGTTCTTTGGGCTGTGGTTTGTCCTCGGTACAGCGCTATTCCTCGTTATTCAGGCCCGCTCCACAATTGGCCCCGAGCAAATGTGGCTCTCGCGCCAGGACGCCCAGGAACTCCTAAGTAAGCCGGACGTCACAATGGAGGACATCGCGAGGCTTCAGCTTAGGAATCGGCTCGACGGGACAGGCGGTATCCAGATAAGGACACCCTCCCGAAGAACAGTCGCATGGACCCTGCCGCTCGTCGTAATCTATCTCCTCACTCTCTACATCATGCGCAACCTGCTCCCGCTAGGTGTTTTCGAGTGGGGTGATCGCGTGCAACGTCATGCCGACACCGTAAAACGACGAGACTGGGTTGTGAATTTGATCTGGAGTTCATTTGTGATAGAGGTGATCGGGGCATTGTGGGCGGCGAGCGCGTTGAAGTGAAGGCGGCCGGCTTGCGCCAAGGAGGGCACGAAGGCCCGCGAACAAGCCTCCGGCCGATCAACTTGAGGCCCGCATGCTCGAGACGCAGCGCCGCTTCCCGCACCTCCAGGCGCCGGCGCTCCGGGGCGGGCTCGGCACGAAGATGAACCTGGACGCCGACGAGTTCGCGTTGAAGTGCTACCTGGGATCGAGGAGGCGACTGACGTGACCGAGAGAACAATGGAGGCATAGGATGGCGCGAGTCTTCATCAGCTGGTCAGGCGAAACGGCAAAGTCGGTCGCAACCGCCCTGTACGAGTGGTTGCCGTTCGTGATCCACGAGCTAGACCCATGGGTCTCGGCCGAGTCAATCGATGTTGGCTCGCGGTGGCGCGCCGAGATCGAAAAGAACCTAGACACCTGCTCGATAGGGATTTTCTGCCTGACGCCCGAGAGCCTCCGTTCTCCATGGGTGAACTTCGAGGCAGGGACACTTTGCGCCCGACAGGGCTGCACGGTGTTTCCATATTTGATAGGCATGTCCTATCAGGAGGTCATCACCCACCCCCTCGGAGTACTTCAGAGCGCGGTAGCTGACCCGGAGGGGACGGCCAATCTGCTATCTTCGATCAACAAGCAGCTCACCAACCCTCTAAAGGTGGGCGTTCTTGAGAAGCAGTTCCAACACTACTGGGCGCATCTGAAGTCCAAAATTGAGGAAGCGACCAAGGGTAAGAAGACTCCGGACGGCGGCGGGACGGTTCCGTTGGTGGCTCAGAGCGACCGTGTGACGGAAGTTGTGTTGGAGCTACAGCGGGAGATCATTGAGATGCGACGCGAAATTCATCGATCCCGCATTAACAGCCCTGCATGGCTGAGCAGTGGGCGACGTGACGTTCGCGGGAACCCGGACGTCTTCGGGTGCAAAGTCTGCGGACGGTTTTTCCCAGATGATCTGGCCCTGACCTGCAGCCTAAACGGCCACCTCGATCCTGCCAGCAAGGGCAAGCTATTGGCCCAGATTCATTGTCGTTGGTGCGGCTCGGCGGCCGTAGTCCGGGTCAGGCCCTCTCATGCCATATGGCGTGCCATGGCTGAGATGGAACTATCCGATCCCACAGCAGACGGACTGGAGGGGCCGGAAGCAACCCCTCCCGACCTAGATCGCGAATAGCCACGGAAGCCGGTCGAGATGCCCGTCGGCGGATAGCCGGGGGGAGGAGTTTCATATTGAGCGCTTGTGCACTTTGCTCGCAAGAGACAGATAGCGGTATCGCTCGGCTGAATCCCGAGGGGGCGGACCACAGCCTCCGTTGGGTCAACTGCAAGCGTTGCGGCGGCTACCTGATGAAGCCAGGATTCAAGGC
>CAZXSG010000397.1:0-4913 GCA_964643185.1 uncultured Holophagales bacterium | reverse complement strand
CCACGACGCTCCCCTCCGGCGGCAAGTTCGGCGGCGGGAGCTACAAGCATTCGGGCGGCCTCCACGGCGTCGGCTCCTCGGTCGTCAACGCGCTCTCGTCCGCCATGACGGCGCGCGTGAAGCGCGACGGCGGCATCTGGGAGCAGACCTACTCGCAGGGGAAGCCCACCTCGAAGCTCGTGAAGGTGTCGGGCGGCGAGAAGGTGCGCGGCTCCGGAACGACGATCACGTTCCGGCCCGATCCCGAGATCTTCGGCAAGCTCGTCTACGACGCCGACGAGATCCGCCAGCGGCTGGAATCCAAGACGTACCTCCATCGCGGACTGCGCGTCGTGTTCGTCGACGAGACGAAGACGCCGCCCCAGCGCGACGAGTTCGTGCACGACGGCGGCCTCGCCGATTACCTCGTGAAGGTGCTTGCCGAACGCGGTAAGGCGCCCACGCACACGGCCGCGTTCCACGTCGTGCGGGACGCGGATCCGCGTCTCGAGCTCTCGCTCCAGTGGACCGAGGCGACCGACGAGCACATCCGCGGCTACGTGAACGGTGTGCCCACGCCCTCCGGCGGCACGCACGAAAACGGCCTCAAGAGCGGCGTCGTGAAGGCCGTGCGCAACTACCTCACGACGCACGAGCTGGTCCCCAAGGGCGTGACGATCACCGCGGAAGACATCCGCGAAGGGCTCGTCGCCCTTCTCTCCGTCTACGTGCTGGAGCCCCAGTTCCAGGGCCAGACGAAGGACCGTCTCAACAACCCCGAGATGACCGCGCAGGTCGACGGCGCGGTGCGTCCCGCGCTCGAGAAGTGGCTCAACGAGAACGGCAGCGTGGCCGAGCAGATCGTCGCGCGCATCGTGCTCGCGGCCCGGGCCCGCGAGGCGAGCCGCGCCGCCGCGCAGCAGGTGACGCGCAAAACGGCCGTGTCGCACCGCCTCAACCTGCCCGGCAAGCTGGCCGACTGCGCGTCCACGGACCCGGCCGAGAGCGAGCTCTTCATCGTCGAGGGCGACTCGGCCGGCGGCTCGGCCAAGCAGGGGCGGAACCGCGAGACGCAGGCGATCCTCCCGCTCCGCGGCAAGGTGCTCAACGCCGAGCAGGCCAACGGCGCGAAGGTTGCCGGCAACAAGGAGCTCTCGGACATCGTCTCGGCGCTCGGCTGCGGCATCGGGCCCGATTTCGACATCACGAAGCTCCGCTACGGAAAGATCTTCCTCCTCATGGACGCCGACGCCGACGGGCACCACATCTCGACGCTCCTTCTCACGTTCTTCTTCCGGCATCTGCCCAAGCTCATCGAGGCGGGTAACGTGTATCTCGCGCAGCCGCCGCTCTATCGCGTGGACGCCGCGAAGGAAACGTACTGGGCCCTCGACGAGGCCGAGCGGGACGCGATCCTCGCGAAGCTCCCCAAGAACGTGAAGCCCGAGATCATGCGGTTCAAGGGCCTCGGCGAGATGATGCCGGAGCAGCTCAAGCGCACGACGCTCGACCCGCGCCGGCGCCGCGCGTTGCGCATCACGGTGCCGGACGCCGAGGAGGCCGAGCGCACGCTCCAGGACCTCATGGGCCGGGATCCCGCTCCGCGCTACAAGTTCATCACGGAGCGCGCGAGAGAGGCCGACGACATCGACGTCTGAGGTCCCGTCCGCGGGACCGTGACGTCCCGTGGCCGGTCACTTCCGGCTCGCAGGCCCCTTTCTTCGAGGGTACGGTCCTTGCTGCGCGGTCTCCATGAGTTTCTTGCGCTCGCTGCGTTCCGCCTGGCGCTCGCTCCTTCGGACGCCGGGGTTCCTCCTCACCGCAGTCCTGACGCTGGCCCTCGGCATCGGGGGCGCGACGGCTCTCTTCTCCGTCGTGGACGCGGTGCTCCTCCGGCCGCTTCCGTATCCCGAGCCCGAACGGCTCGTCTCCCTCTACGAGATCGAGGGCGCCGGGCAGAACGACGACAGCGCGGGCCGCACGTCGGTCGCGCCCGCGAACCTCGAGGACTACCGGCCTCTCTTCGCCTCGCTCGCGAGCGCTGCGACGTCCGACGCCAACCTCTCGGCTCCGGGCGCCCGGGCCGAGCGCGTCTTCGGGCTCCGCGCCGAGCACACGTTCTTCGAGGTGTTCGGGGTCCGGCCCGCCGCGGGTCGCGCGCTCGAGAAGTCCGATGAGGTCACGGGCGCGCCCGAGGTCGTGCTCCTTTCGCACGCGCTCTTCGAACGCCGCTACGGGGGCGACCGCTCGCTCCTCGGCCAATCCATCACGCTCGACGGCGAGAGCGTCACGGTCGTCGGAATCTTGCCGAAGGGCTTCCATCCCGAGCGGGAGGCCGGGTCGCCGAACCCGCTCGACATCCTGCGGCCCGCCCGCTACGAACCCGAGCTCCTCGCGAACCGGGGCGACCACGAGGTCCTCGTGTTCGCGCGCCTCGCGAGCGGCACCACGGTCGAGGGCACGCAGACCGCGCTCGACGCCGTCTCGGCCCGGCTCGCGAAGGCCTTTCCCGATACGAACGGCGAGGTGCGTGCGCGAATCGCCCCGCTGCGGGACGACTTCGTGCGCGGCGTCCGCTCGTCGCTGTGGATCCTCTTCGGCTCCGTGGCCGTGCTCCTCCTCGTGGCCTCCGTCAACGTCGCGAACCTCCTCCTCGTGCGCGGCACCGAACGCGCCGGGGGCCTCGCCGTGCGTCTGGCTCTCGGGGCGAGCCGCCTCCGGCTCGTCAAGGACACGCTGGCCGAGGTGCTCGTCGTCGCGGCCCTGGGATTCGCGCTCGGTGCTCTGCTCGCGGCCGCCGGAAAAGCCGCGCTCGTCGCGCTCGCGCCCGTGGACGTTCCGCGCCTCGCGAATGTCGCGCTCGACGTTCGCGTGCTCGCGATCTCGGCCGGCGCCGTGCTCCTCATCCAGCTCTTCTTCGGCCTTCTGCCGGCGCTCGCGGCCTCGCGCGTCGATCCCGCGCGGGCGCTCGTGCGCCGCGAGCGGGGTGGCGGGGGCCACACCGTGGCGCGCTTCCGGTCGGCGCTCGTCGTTGCCGAGATCGCGCTGTCCCTGGTGCTCCTCGTCGGGGGCGCGCTCTTCAGCCGCAGCTTCGCGCGCCTCGTCTCCGTGGATCTCGGGTACCGCACGGGCGGCGTCCTCGCCGCGAACATCGCGCTCGCGCCCGCGGCCTACGACACGGCCGAGAAGAGGCTGCGCTTCTTCGAGAGCGTGGCCGAGCGCGTCTCGGCGCTGCCGGGCGTCTCGCAGGTCGCGTTCGCGAACCGCATGCCGCTCCGGGGCGGCTGGGGCAGTGGCGTCGAGCTCGAGGGTTCGCCGATGGCGATTGCCGAGGCGCAGGCGGTGAGCCCGGGATATCTCGAGGTGCTCGGCATCCCGCTGAAGGCCGGACGCGAGCTGACGCGCGACGACCGCGAGGGAGCTCCCCCCGTCGCGCTCGTGAACGAGACGTTCGTGAGGACGCAGGGAAGGGGGCGCAACCTCATCGGCCAGCGCCTTCGCCGCGGCCCGAAGGCCCCGTGGATCACCATCGTCGGGGTGGTGGGCGACGTGAGGCGGGGCGGCAAGGACGAGGATCTGCTCCCGCACGTGTACCTCTCGGCGGCGCAGACGGGCGTTTATCCCGTACGCCTTTCGGATCTCGCGGTCCTCTCGGCGGTGCCTCCCGAAACGCTGATCCCCGCGATCGAGCGGGCCGTCGCGTCCGTGGATCCCGACCAGCCGCTCACGAACGTGAGGACGCTCGAGCAATCCCTGGCGCGGCGCCTCGCGCGGCAGAGATTCGTGCTCGTCCTCTCGGGCGTGTTCGCCGCTCTTTCGGGCCTCCTCGCCGCCGTCGGGCTCTACGGCGTCATCGCGTACGGCGTCGCCCAGCGGCGGCACGAGCTCGGAGTGCGCGCCGCGCTGGGAGCCGACGGGCGGCGGATCGCGCGCCTCGTGCTCTCGGGCACGGCACGCCTCGCGGGGGCGGGCATCGCGCTCGGCCTCCTCCTCGCGCTGCCCGCGACGCTGGCGCTCCGGAGCCTCCTCTTCGGGATCGACCGGCTGGATCCGGTGGCCTGGGGCGCGGCGGCCGTCTCCCTCTTTTCCCTGGCCCTCCTCGCGACACTCGGTCCGGTGCTCCGCGCGACCCGGGTGGATCCGGCCGAGGTGCTGCGCGCCGAGTAGCCGGTCGCTGATCCAGCCGGAGGGACGCCTCGTACGTTCTGGAAAAGCCAGGAGGAGCCCAAATGAAGACCCATCGATTCGCAAGCGCCCTCGTCGCTCTGTCCCTGCTGCCGTCCGTCGACCTCGGGGAGACCCCGAAGCCGCCGGCCCCGATGGCCCCGGCGGAGATGAAGACGCTCGACCCGCTGCTCGGCGACTGGACCTGCAGCGGCACGATGCCGGCCTCGGAGGTCTTCGGGCCCGAACAGAAGACCTCGACCCGCGTGAAGGTCACCCGCGAGGTCGGGGGCAACGCGCTGCAATACCGCGTGACCTTCAAGACCCTCGGAGCCCAGCCGATGACGGCGAACATGATGGGGCTCTGGTACTACGACGCCAGCGCGAAGGAGTTCCTGGCGCCGTCGGTGGACGATATGGGCGCGGCGTTCCTCCAGAAGTCCAAGGGCTTCGAGGGCGACGCGATCACGTTCGTGGGCTCGGGCACGATGATGGGGAAGAGGGTCGACCCGGCCTCCGACCGGTTCACGAAGCGTCCCGACGGCTCGATCGCGCACCTCTACGAGGGCACGATGGACGGCAAGAAGATCGTCTTCGTCGACGAGGTCTGCAAGAAGGCCGGGAAGAAGTAGGGGCTCTACCTTCTTCTCAGGGACTCCAGCGCTCCCAGGAGGAGCGCGATCTCTCGGGACGTCGGCCGGGCCCGCTTCCAGAAGGCCTGGAGCTCGGCCGCCGGACCTTCCTGACCGGGACGCGGAAATCCGCCGGAC